>JALYOR010000201.1 GCA_030856765.1 Verrucomicrobiota bacterium
CCAAATGCTGTGAGTGTCAGCAAGAGAAAGTGGGGCATGCACCGCATAAACTCGGATCGCAGCATAGGATTGGATCGTAAATGGGCAACCGATTCAGAGAATTCCCGCGCAGCTTCGCGGTGGATCACAGGCAGAGCGCGTTGTCGCCAAAGAGCAGAGGAACTTCACCTTCGCAAGGTCGTGCCCAAAGGCGAGGCCCGAGTTGATACCGTCGTTATCGAGAGAGCGAACGCGAGCGTTCCGAAAAATAGAACATTGGTTTCCCTCCTTTCGGCGGCCTGCCCCGAGTTATAACAAAGCCGCTCGCGAGACGAGAAGCAGGAAATTCGGCCTAAGATCTTGAAGGAGTGCGCATCTGCCGTCACCCTCCGGTGGCGTGCTTACGGTGAAGAATATCAGCAAGCGTTACGGCTCGCTCGTGGCGCTGGACGACGTCTCGCTCTCCCTCCAGGCGGGTGAATTCTTCGGCCTGCTCGGCCCGAACGGCGCGGGTAAGACGACGCTGATGTCGCTCGTCGCCGGCATTCGCGCAGCCGAGAGCGGCGAAATTTTTCTGGAAGGCGAAAAGTTTCAGCATGCCCGGATCGAGCAACGCGTGCAGTTGGGCTTTGTCCCGCAGGCGCTGGCGCTCTACGAGGAATTGAGCGGCGAGGAGAATCTGCGTTTATTTGGCCGACTCTACGGACTGCGCGGGACGCTCTTGCGCGAGCGGGTGGAGGAGGCCCTGGTCGCGGTCCAGTTACAGGATCGCCGGCGCGATGAGGTGAAGACTTATTCGGGCGGAATGCAGCGCCGCCTCAATCTGGTCGCGGCCATTCTGCATCGACCAAAGCTGCTCCTCTGCGACGAGCCGACGGTGGGCGTCGATCCGCAATCGCGCAACGCAATCTTCGAATTCGTGCAGAAGCTGAACAACGACGGCATGACGATCGTTTATTCCACCCACTACATGGAAGAGGCGACGCGACTCTGTTCGCGGATCGGGATTATCGATCATGGAAAGCTGCTCGCTCTTGGGACGCTCGATGAATTGCTGGTTAAGCTGCCATTTTCCGAGCAGATCCGGATTGCGCGCAATGAATCAGTGAAGGCGCAACTGGAGGCGCTGCGTCAGTTTGGCGAAATCGCCGAAACCGAAGAAGCCTTCGTCCTCACGCCCCGGGACGGACTTCGCCTCTCAGATTTTTTTGGGGCGGTGGAAAGGCTCGGGCTTTCCTATCGCTATTTCAGTGTGACGCGACCGACCTTGGAAAATGTCTTTCTGCATCTTACCGGAAAAACGCTGCGAGATGCTTGATTGCTCGTCTTAAAGAACTTCATGCGCACCATCCTGATCTTGTTAGGCAACGAGCTGCGTCGCTTTCTGCACGACAAGACTGCGCTTTCGCTCACCTTCCTCATCCCGGTGGTGTTGATATATATCTTTGGCCACGTCTTCGGAGTGACCGAGGGAGGGGCAGGGCCGAAGGGCATCCCGATCGCGGTGGTGAGCGAGACCGAGGCGCCGGTGGCAGCGAACATCATCGACGCCCTTCGGAAAGAGAAAGCCTTCAAGGTGCTAACGACGGAGAAGCAGGGTGACAAAGAAGTGCCGCTGACCGAAGCCCGCGTCCGGGAGCAAATGCAGTCTGGATCGCTGCGCTTCGCGCTCATTTTTCCGCCCGACGCGCAGAGCGATGAAAACTTTGGATTGAAACTAAAATTTCTCAACAACCCGCGGAACGAAATCGAGACCCAAACCGTAACCGGGCTGGTGCAAAAGACGATCTACACGGCCGCGCCTCAGGCGCTCTTGGCGTCGCTGCAAAAGAAGGGCGCCCACGTCATCGGGAAGGAGAACTTCGACCAGTTCAACCAGGCGCTGGCCAACGCCATCGCGCAGGCTTTCGGCGGCGATGCCAGCGAGATTTACGCGAACCTGAGCAAAGGCGAGATCGATTTCGGAGGAGGGGCCGGAACCGGCGACGGCGCTTTGTTTTTCGACAGCCTGATCAAGATCGACTCCGAACAGATCGGTGGGCAGCAGGCGAAAAAGAGCAGCATGGCGACGCGGAGCGTGGGTGGCTGGGCGATCATGTTCCTGCTCTTCTCGCTCTCCGGCGCGGCGACCTCGCTTTTCGATGAAAAGAAAGCCGGTCTTTTCCAGCGGCTGCTTGCCGCCCCGGTGCGGCGCACCCACATTCTCTGGAGCAAATATCTTTTCGGAATGCTATTGGGGCTCGTCCAACTCTGCGCGCTCTTCCTCGCCGGCCGTTTCCTTTTCGGGATCGATATCGCGAGCAATTTCGGGAACCTGCTCCTCATCTGCCTCGCAGCCTCGATGGCCTGTGTCTCCTTCGGGATGCTTCTGGCTGCGATCGCGCCCACCTCCGCGGCCGCGAATGGCCTCGGCACCTTTCTCATCCTCACCATGAGCGCGATCGGCGGCGCCTGGTTCCCGACCAGCTTCATGCCCGAGTTCATCCAGAAGCTGAGCCGCTTCACCATTGTCTACTGGTCGCTCGATGGTTTCATCAAGGTGCTCTGGGCGAATTGCACCACCCTCGAGCTGCTCCCGACGTTAGGCGTATTGTTAGGCATCGCGCTGGTCGTGAATGCCTTCAGTATCTGGCGCTTCAATCACGGCCAGATCTTCGAGTGAGAAACGCTTCTCGTTAGGCGGAGGCCGCTTATTTCCCGCCGGTCACGGTGTAGCCCTCCGCCCGCAGGTCGGCCGCCAGATCCATCTCCATTTGCACCGCGGCCTCGAACGGCATCGGATTAAGGTGGAGAAAGAGTTCGGGCAAAAGCCGGTCACCGTATTTCTCGACCACCCAGGCCGATTTGTAGCCGTTCTTATGGTTCTCGAATCGGTGTTCGACGGGCAAACCAGTCATCCCCACGTAAACGGCAGGCTTGGCTGGGTCGCGTTTTGGGTTCTGACGCAGGACCGAGCGATGCTGCAGGACGGCCGGATCGAGCAGAATCACGTAAACGTTGTGATGGAACTTATCCAAGGCGAAGGCCGTCCTCGTGAGGCGAAAGTGGTGCGCGATGCAGGGTTCGAACCTGCGACTTCTTGCGTGTGAAGCAAGCGCTCTACCACTGAGCTAATCGCGCGGGAAAACGAGGGACCGTAGATTTACAGCGCTCCCTGCCGTGGGCAACTTTTTTGATCGCCCCGGTTAGGCCTTCTCGATCGCGACGGCCAGCGCGAGCGGTGGTACCTTCGCTCTAGAAGCCGGGTGAAGTGTCGGCCGGTAAATCGGTTTTCGCTCGGAGAGCACCTCGCGGAAATAAAGCGCGACGCAGATGAGGAGCGCGAAGGACGCGATCGGCCGGGCGTGTTCGAGGAAATCGATCGCCCGCAGGGTGGAAGGGAGCTTCTTATCCGTGAGCAAGACGTGGGTGATCATGGTGGTGCTCATGATGGAGAAGACGAAGTGCAGCACGCTCAGGCGCACGCTCACCCCGAGCGCGACTGCGCTCAGGACCGCGCCCCAGAGCAGATAGCGTTCGTGCATCTGGGCGAGGATCGCGAACATGAGCAGCCAAGGCGTGGCCAGGGCGATAAGAAGCCGCGGATCGCGCCGGCGGGCGTGCCGGGCCGCTCCGAGCGCGCAGAGAGCGAGGGCCACGAGATAGATCCCGCGCAGGGCCCATTGCCAGGTGAGGACGAAATGAAACGGTCCCAGGTGGGGCGACCAAATCGGCGTTTTGACCGAGAGATCCGACTGGGCCAGGAGCGAGGGAAGATTGTAGCAGGAACTGATGAAGAGGTACGGGTAACGCTCACTGCCGTAGAGAAAACCGATCCGGAGCCAGGCAAAACTTCCGTCGCCCAAGATGCCGACCGTAAAGGCTCCGAGTCCGACGAGACCCGCCGTCCAAGCCCAGAGATGTCGCGAACGCCGGCGCCGAAAGATTAACGCTCCCGTCCCAGCCAGGAGCGCGACCGTCAACCAGGCGGAAGGAGTGCGCAGGAGCCATGGCGAAACGATGGCCGCGGCGGTGGCGGTAAACCCTGCCAACACCCGACCGGAGCGGGCCCAGCGCTTTTGCCAGAGCGGCCAAAAGATAAAGAACGGCGCTACGAAGAGGAGTTGGCCCTTGAGCATTCCCCCGGCGGCGAGCAGGCAGCCGCACCAAAACCAGCGTCTGTTGAGGGCAGCCAGCGCGGCGAAAAGATAGAAGGGAAGAATCCAGCAATCCCATTGCGGCCAGGCATGGGCATCGAGAATGAGAGAGGGTTCGAGCCAGACGACGCTGGCCGCGAGGAGCCCGCAGACCCACCCGCGATCGGCCGGCTGGATGCGGTGCAGGAGGCCGGAATCGGTCGCGCCGGAAGCCCGCCGCACGCCCAGCCTAACGAGCAAAAAAATGCCGAGCGAGGTGAGCAACTCCGCCATCAGATTCACCTTCAAAAGCGGCTCCACGTATTCGGGAGTGCCATCTTCGGCGCCCGGGAATTTGACCCGGACCTGCTTGGCCCACAGCGACATGACCAGGAGCCGGAGCGGAGGGTAGTCGAGATAATAATTCTTCTCGTAAGCCTCGCGTTTCACCCGGTCGTAAAGGCCGAGGTAACCCCGAGCGAAAGCCGTCCAGGAATCAGCTTTTTCTGCGGGGCTGAGCTGGCGTCCTTCGGCCAGCGTCTGGCTGCCCCAGTAGAACCCATTGGCGATGTCGCGCTGATAGCGCAAGTGCGTGGTCTGTCCCCAAGCGTAGCGCCGGAGAGCCAGTCCGCCCAGAAGAACGGTGAGGAGGAGGACGCCGAGGAGCAGCCGACTGACGTGAAGCGACTGAAAAATCCGGATGAGATTACCGCGCCGCGCCATCAGGGGCGAACCATCAGTGCGGCAGGCGGGAGCGGCAACTGAAGTTCGTGTATCGCCGCGCGGCTAGGCGCAGGCGAAGACTTCGTCGAAGATGCAAAGGAAACGCCGAATCTCGAAGGGCTTGGTCAGGTAATTGCGCGCCCCCGCACTGAGCATGCGCTCGATCTGGCTCGGCGTGGCGTCGGCGCTGATTACGATGACGGGAGTCTCTGCGGTGGCGGGTTGAGACTGCAAACTCTCGAGCACTTTGCTCCCATGCATATCGGGCAAATCGAGGTCGAGCAGGATGAGCTGCGGCGACTTTTCCTGCGCCAGTGCAAGGGCTCGCTGACCGCTCTCGGCCCAGTAAAGATCGGTCCCGGGACGATCTTCCAGAATGCTCTCGATAAGACGATAATTTGGCTCGCTATCCTCGACGCAGAGGACTCGTGGCGCGTTGCTTTTGGTGGCCGATCCGTTAGTTGGAACAGGCTTCGCCGGCCGCATCGGGACGATGACCGACTCTTCGGTCGGAGACATGGGGGCATTTTGGGCAGTCATTTCTTCCATTTCTTCTCGGTTTTTTTGGGCTTGTTCGGCCGATTTCAGCAATTGCTCGCGCAGGACTTTGATTTCGAGCTGGGCGAGGCGGAGTTCCTGCAACAAATGATCGTGAGTTTCAGTTTTCATCTTCGTTTTCTAGAGCGAGGCCATCTTGAGTCCGGACGGCTCTTCCTCGACCGGGCAGCGCATCTTTTTCGCCATCTCGAGGTCGCGACGCATCTTGTTCTTGTGGGTGCAAAAGAGGAGCGCGGTCTCTTCGGAGATGAGATCATCCTCAAAAGCCCGCATCAATGATTGATCGAAGCTGTGCCAGCCGAGCGTGCTACCCGCCTCGATGATC
The DNA here is from genome assembly GCA_030856765.1 of Verrucomicrobiota bacterium. Taxonomy (GTDB): domain Bacteria; phylum Verrucomicrobiota; class Verrucomicrobiia; order Chthoniobacterales; family UBA10450; genus Palsa-1392. The sequence continues at coordinate 5,701 of JALYOR010000201.1, forward strand.
TCCTGGAAGGTGCGATTTTCACCTTCACCGTAGAGTAACGTTTCGCGCGTGCGCAGACTGCTGCCCATGATCTCGGTGACGAGGAGGCGGCCGCCGTTAACTTTGCTCACCAGGCGCTGGCTCACGACATAGCGCAGCGTATCGGCCAGCCGTTCGCGGATCTGTTTTTCTTCGTCGCTGGTAAAGAGACCGAGAATACGGTTGATACTTTGACCGGCGTTAATGGTATGGAGGGTGCTCAAAACCAAGTGGCCGGTCTCGGAGGCGGAGAGCGCGATCTCCATCGTCTCGCGATCGCGAATTTCGCCGAGCAGGATGACTTTGGGCGCCTGCCGGAGGGCCGCCCGGAGGCCGGTGGCAAAATCAGAAAAATCCTTGCCCATTTCCCGCTGGCTGAAGGCGGCCTTTCTATGGGGATGGAGAAACTCGATCGGATCCTCCAGCGTCACGACGTGGACTTCCTGTGTCTCATTGATCTCGTTCAGGAGCGCGGCCAAGGTGGTTGTCTTGCCGCTACCGGTGCTGCCGGTGAAGAAAATGATGCCGAATTTCTCCTGCACCATTTCGTTGAAGATCGGCGGCAATCCCAGCGATTCGATTGACGGCACGGTGGATTGCAGCTTGCGCATCACGATCCCGTGCCGGCCATTCTGGCGGTAGATGTTGACCCGGAAACGCGCCAGCTCGGGGATGGCGTAGCTGGTGTCGCAGGAGCCGGTGTTTTTCAGATCCGATTGCAGCCGCTCGCTCCCGCCGAGGAGCAGGGCGACGATAGAGTCGATGTGGGCCGGCTGCAGAGTCGAGCCCGGCTCCTCCATGGGCAGTCCGTGCAGCTTGCCGTAGCGCTCGACCAAGGGCGGTTTGCCATTAATGAAAAGGCAGTCCGACACACCGTCGCCGCTTTCCAGCATGGCTGTGAGAAGTGCTTGCAGGTCTTCGTTCGTCATTCGATGGAGCAGGGTTCTACGCCTTTGCAGTGCAAGATTTGTTCCAACCGCGCTGGATTTGCGCCCGGCTTGCGAATTGTGTTGCGGCACATATCTAAGGGCATGTCCGAACACAAAATGACGCTCACCTGGAAGCGCGCCACGAACGACTTCGAATACAAGACCTACAATCGCGATCACACCTGGAGCTTCGATGGCGGCCACGAGATGGAAGCCACGGCCGCCCCGGCTTATCTCGGCAATCCGAAGCTGGTCGACCCGGAGGAAGCTTTCGTCGCCTCCCTCTCCAGTTGCCACATGCTCACATTCCTCGCCGCGGTCTGTAAGAAGAAGTTCATGCTCGACGAATACGTCGACCAGGCGGTCGGCCACATGGAGAAGAATGCGGAGGGCAAACTGGCCGTCACCAAGGTGGATTTGCACCCCAAACTGACCTTCTCGGGTGACAATCAGCCGAGCGAAAAGGAGATCGACGAGATGCACCGTTTCGCGCACGAGAATTGTTTCATCGCCAACTCGGTCAAGACCGAGGTGACGGTGGCGAAATAAGGTCTCACCACGAAGGCCACGAAGAACTCGAAGGCGAAAGTGAATTGCACTTCGTGTTCTTCGTGACCTTCGTGATTTAACCATTCCGGGCATGAGCCAAAACGAATCCCAGCGGATGGAACGCATCGTTAGCCTCTGCAAGCGACGTGGCTTCATCTTCCATGCGAGCGAAATCTACGGCGGCCTCAATGGCGTCTGGGATTACGGCCCCTTGGGCGTAGAGCTGAAGCGGAACCTGAAGGATTACTGGTGGCGCGTGATGGTGCGCGAGCGCGACGACGTGGTGGGTATGGACGGCTCGATCCTGACCCATCGCGCGGTCCTCAAGGCCAGCGGGCACGAGGACACTTTCAGCGATCCGATGGTCGATTGCCGCACCTGCAACGCGCGCCTCCGGGCCGATCAGTTGCCCGAGAAAAATGGTGCGAAGCAATGTCCAAATTGCGGCGGCAAAGACCTGACCGAACCGCGGCCCTTCAACCTCATGTTCTCCACTCAGGTCGGCGCCTCTGCCGATCCCGATTCCATCGCCTATCTACGGCCGGAGACCGCGCAGTCGATCTTCGTCCAGTTCAAGAACATCCTCGATACCGCGCGCAAGAAACTGCCCTTCGGCATCGCCCAGATTGGCAAGGCGTTTCGCAACGAGATCAATCCGCGCAACTACATTTTCCGCTCGCGCGAGTTTGAGCAGATGGAGATGGAATATTTCTGCCGGCCGGAGCAGGGAATGCAACTGCTCGATTATTGGCTCGAGGAGCGGCTCAAGTTCTACGAAAAAATCGGCATCCCGCGCACCAAGTTGCACGTCCTGACCGTCCCGGACGCGGACCGCGCCTTTTATTCCAAGGGCACCTACGACATCGAGTACGAATTCCCGTTCGGCGTGCAGGAACTCGAAGGCGTCGCCTACCGCACCGATTACGACCTCACCCAACATCAAACTGCGAGCGGCAAGTCGCTCGATTACTTCGACGAAGAAACCAAGGCGCGTTTCATTCCGCACGTCATCGAGCCGAGCGCGGGCGTCGATCGCACCGTCCTCGCCCTGCTTTGCGAAGCCTACGACGAGGAGACGGTGACCGACGAAAAGGGCAAGACCGAGACCCGTATTGTGCTGCGTTTCCATCCCCGCATCGCGCCGATCAAGGCCGGCATTTTTCCGCTCTTGAAAAATCAGCCCGCGCTGGTGGAGAAGGCGCGAGAAGTGCAGGCTCTACTCCGTCCGCAGATGAACGTCTTCTACGACGAAACCGGCGCGATTGGCCGGCGCTACCGGCGCCAGGACGAAGCCGGAACGCCTTTCGGCATCACGATTGATTTCGAGACGTTAGGCGAGCGTGATGCGGAGCTGCGCGACACCGTCACCCTGCGGCATCGCGACAGCATGAAGCAGGAGCGGGTCAAGATCGCCGACTTGGCCGGTCAGCTCGGGCAGGCGATCGCGTAATCGCAGCGGTGCTATCATCGTGCTCGTGCCCGATCGTCGCGAGCACGGGGCACGAGCGGCCAACGGCCGGGCTTTCCAGCTCGTCCCTCCGCAGGGACCCACCGCGGCGGGTCAAGTTCCCCCGTGACGCCCGCGGTTTTGATAGAGTCGTTCTCATGAACCTGGAAGATCTACGGGAGTATTGCCTAACGAAGGTGGACGTGTCCGAAGGCGCGCCTTTCGGCGAGGACACCATCGTCTTCAAAGTGCGCGGGAAGATCTTCGCCCTCGCTTCACTCGATGAGGTGCCGCCGCGGGTAAATCTGAAATGCGATCCCGAGCGTGCGCTCGATTTGCGCGATCGCTACGAGGATGTCCTGCCCGGCTACCACATGAACAAGAAGCACTGGAACACCGTCGTGCTCGGCGGTGAAGTGCCGGACGCCGAAGTGCGCGGAATGATCGACCACTCCTACGAGCTGGTGGTCGCCTGTTTACCCAAGTCGAGCCGGCGCTAGTCCGAGTGCTTCTGTCATTGGAGCGCCTTTACAATACCGGGTCATTTCGAGCCGCGCCCGTAACCGAGCCGGGCTTTTAAACGGCGAGGAAGCCCGCAACTGCAAAGGGCGGCTTTCTGGCCATCGAAAGCGCTGGCTGCATGAGCGAGGTCCCTCGGCGCGCTCCGCCAGTCTCGGGATGACATCGCGCTATAAAGCCTTCCTGTTACAACAGACTAACGGGCTGGATGAAGCACCGGGCGCAGTTGGACTTCCCCGACCTCGAGTTGCAAGGCATCGCGCGCCACGTCCAGAAACGCATCAGGAGGGTCGGTCAGCGCCACTGACAGCCCGCCGGTCGATCCCGGATCGGCGCGCAATCCCTCCGTCTCCAGGAGTCGGGCGACGGCCGTCGCGCAATTTTGCGCGGAGTCGACCAGCGTCACCGAATCCCCGAGAAAGCGACCGATCGCAGCCCGGAGGAGCGGATAATGCGTGCAGCCCAGAACCAAAGTATCGACCCCATCGTCGATCATGGGCGAGAGATATTGCCTCACGACGCGGTCGGTGATTTCACCCTCCAACCAGCCTTCCTCGATCAGCGGAACGAAGAGCGGACAAGCGCGCACGGACAGGCGCAAGTCGGGATTGAGCTCTCGAATGGCGCGCTCGTAGGCGCCGCTCTTGATCGTCGCGCGGGTCCCGATTACGCCGATGTGGCCGTTGCGGGTCGCGGCCACCGCCGCGGCGGCGCCGGGCCGGATCACTCCGGTCACCGGGACGGGGGTCGTGGCTTCGAGTTTGGGTAAGGCGAGCGCGGAAGCGGTGTTGCAGGCCACCACCACCGCCTTGCAATTCTCCTCGAGCAACAGGGCGGTGATCTCGAGGCTGTAGCGCTCCACCGTGGCCGCACTTTTCCCGCCGTACGGCACGCGCGCGGTGTCTCCGAG
>JALYOR010000301.1 GCA_030856765.1 Verrucomicrobiota bacterium
CCATCGCCAGGAACAGCGCCACCGACCCGGCCAGCGCTTTCGGCGGCGGCGTCCGCAACACCAGCGCGGCCATCCTCTACAACACGACCGGAGGGCATAACAGGATCGGGGTTGGCGCCGCCAGCAGCGGGTTCATGGTCGCAGGCCCCGAGTTCGATCAAGTCGGCCGGAAGACTTCGCCGATCGACCACTCTTCGGTGACCTGGAAAACAACGGCGGACCGACCGACACGCTCGAGTTGCTGCCGGGAAGTCCAGCACTTGACAGGGGCGACGACATTAATGCGCCACCCCGCGATCAGCGCGGGCGATTGCGCCACAGCACGAGGGAAATCGGTGCCTACGAGTTCCAAGCGTTTCGCCTTGGCGCCATTGTTGCGGCCGAAGAGCGAAGGCGTTCTCGCCGGCGGGGCTGACCTCGCAATTGGGCAATTGTTCCCAGCGCGCCTGCCGCGCGGCGGCACGTCGTAAGGCGGCGGGGTGGATCGGACGGTCGGCGATGGAGTCTGAAGTGGACTGCTCGCCGATGATCGAACTGGAAACGGCCAGGCCGGCGACGGCGATTGGGCCCCAGCCAGGAAGGAAGCAGCCAGACTCACGCTCGCGGCCAGCGCGGCAACTGCCCGAGGCGCGAGTTGGGTCCGTTGGCAAAGAAGAATCGGCCGGTCGATCTCCCGTAGGGGCCTGGGGGTGAGAGGTGTCGAACCGAGAGGGCCTACTCTTCGTGAGCCGTTAATCCCGTCGGCGCCTTGGGCGCAGGCGGAAGCGGCGGCGGAGTGCCGGTGGGCACGGCCAATCCCAGCAAAACCTGGTGCGCGTAAGTGATCTCAGCCGGGAGATTGAGGACGTCCAACTGATAGATCTCGATGAACTTCACTTCATATCCGGCCCCGGTATTGATGCTCTTGTGCAGAATGGTCGCTGGATCATCGGCTACGCCCGCATTATTTCGGTAAGTATTATCGTCGTAGGTACTATCCAACATCTGCGCGCCCACATCCGGCCGCGAATCCCAGAGCAACTGGTAGACGGTGCCGCTACCCGGAGCCGGCGCATTGTATGTCGCGAGACTGTTCTTCTGCACGATGAGACGGCCGGGCCAGGTCCCCCGCGCGGCGAGCACGGCGTTCCGGGCAACGTAGCTTTCGTCCGGATCGAGGTTTCCCGTGGCTCCCCGGTGGCCATTTCCTCCCACCGCAAGGGTGACAAGTTGATTGGGAAACGCGGTCATGGTCGTGTCGATAATCTGCTTCCCGGCATCGAGCATTTTTTGAGTGGTGTATCCGGCTGCAAACCAATTATCTATGTCGGTCTCGGCGTGTGGCACACTCCAATCCTCGCTGCTCGCATTAGCGAAACTGGCCCAGACGATCTTGATCGGGCTCTGGCCGGTAAAGTGAGCTCCTAAAGCGGCGATCATCGCCTTCTTTTTGGACAGAAACGTCGGATCCCAAAAGACTGGGATGGTGGTGGTGACCCCGTCCTTGTTAAAAGTGAAGAACTGACCGCCCGCGGCAACAACTGCCTGCGTGACCCAGGCGGGCTTAGAAAATTGAGTGTTAATCCGAAGGATAATCATCTTCCCCGCGGCCGATACGCGCGCGACTTCAGCGTCGAGGAAGGTCCAATTGTAGACCCCTTCGGTCGGTTCGAGATCCTTCCAGTCCTGCCGGATGCTGACCCCATCGACACTCGGATTAGAGAGCACGGTATCCCGACAGGCGACCCCGGCGGGAGAGAGCGAGAAAGCCCCGCGCGGAACTTCCGCTCGGGCCGGCAGCGCCATGGCAAGCAACCCGCCGCAAAGCAAGAGTCGGAGTCGGCGACCGGGCGTCCGGACCGCGTGACATTTAGCGTGGAGGGTCAATCGCATCCCATCAATTCAGCTTTTTTTATGCCATTGGCGGAGGCGGTTTGGGTTTGAGGCTTAAATCCAGCGCCTTGAGACTGCTCCCGAATCAGAAGGCCAGCCCCGGGAGCTCAAAATGGGTTGACAATTTCTGCGATCACTGGCAAAACTGGTCTTCCCCGCTACCCCCAAACTCACACCAATACCATGAACAGACTTGCCCTATTCCTGGCCCGATCGACGTCTACTCCAGACCGAACCGCGGCCGTCCGTCATCGCGGTTTTGCCCTGCTCAAGCATGGTATGCCATGCCTGACCGCTCTCACCGGCCTCATTTTATGCACGACGACCTTCGCGCAGCAATTTACGGACGTGTCGGTGGCCGCCGGTTTCCATCGCGATTTTACGCGCTCGTGGGGTAATCCCCTCTGGGGCGATTTCAATAACGATGGACGACTGGATTTGCTTCTGCCCAATCACGAACTGGAGGGCGCCGTCTTCGAGGGTGGACTGCCACCCTACATCTACATCAACAATGGCGACGGGACATTCACCGACGTCATCGAGACTTCCGGCATCGCGATGCAAGAGAATGACACCGGTGCATGGCAGGGAATTTCGCTCGGCGACTATGATGGCGACGGCAATCTCGACGTCCTGATCACGATACCGCCGAACCAAGGCGGCACCTTTAACAACGTCCGTGATCTTTTGTTCAAAGGGCACGGCGATGCGACTTGGGAATACGTTAGCGATTCCGCTGGCATCGTGCTCGCCCGCCACTACGGCGAGTGCTCGTTTTTTGTCGATTACGACAACGACGGGCACCTTGACATCTTCGTTAAGAACATCCCGAATGATGACCCAGTCGAAATCCCTACCAACGATCTCTACCACAACGATGGCGACGGCACCTTCACCCTGATAGCGAGCGGAGGGGGCTTAGGCGACGCGACCAATGGCGTCACTGAGGGATCGATCGTCTCCTTTGCGGACTATGACAACGATGGCTACATGGACGTCGCCATGTCAGGTAACTTGACGGCCGAAGAGCTTTATCACAACAATCGGGATGGTACCTTTAGCGAGGTCACCGAGAGCGCGGGGATTGTTCCCAAACTCAATGGTCAAGGACTTGCCTGGGGTGACTACAACAACGATGGCCTGCTCGATCTTTACGTCTCCAGAGGGAAGACGAGTGGGACCGGTCCCTTGGCTAATGCCCTTTATAAAAATAACGGCGATGGCACTTTCACCGATGTCTCCGACAACGCCCACGTCGATGATAACACCAGCACCTGGGCGGCAGCCTGGGGTGATTACGACAACGATGGCTTTCTCGATCTCTATGTGGCGCGTTCCGGGACGGCCGAAATCGGCGTAGGTAATGCCAACCTCCTCTACCATAACAATGGCGACGGGAGCTTCACCGACGTCGCTGCGGCTGAAGGGGTCGCCCAGCAAGATGATAAGGTGACATCGGCCCATAAGCTGGCTGCCTGGGGCGATTACGACGACGATGGCTTCCTCGACCTCGCTACCAAGGACGGCATCGGACCGAACCTGACGACAGAGGACTCTTTCAAAGGGTTGCACTATCTCTTTCACAACAACGGAAACAGCAATCACTACCTTAAGCTCACGCTCAAGGGCGTCGAGTCGAACCTGAACGGCATTGGCGCTCGAGTGACCGTAACCTACGACGGCGAGATCGCCTTCCGGGAAAACAATGGTGGCGGAGGTGGCGAATGGGGCTCGCAAGGAGCAGGCCCCCTCCATTTCGGTATCGGCACTGCCGACACGGCCACGATCAGGATCACCTGGCCGAGCGGCGTAGTCGATCTTCTCTCAGGCGTAGCGGCGAACTCGTCGCTGACCGTGGTCGAAGGGTCCAGCCCTCCGCCGGTGCTCGCCCAAAACATCGCGACCCGCCTGGATGTGCAAACAGGAGACAATGTTGGGATTGGCGGATTTATCGTCACGGGCGCAGACCTGAAGAAGGTCGTGATCCGCGGCCTGGGTCCTTCGCTCGCATCTTCGAATGTCCCGAATTTCCTCGCCGATCCCGTGCTCGCGCTGCACAAGCCGAATGGCACCGTCCTGGTAAACAATGATTGGAAGGACACCCAGTTCGATCTGATCAGAGCCACCGGGCTGGGCCCCACCGATGAGAATGAATCGGCCATTTATGCGACTCTCGAACCGGGGGGTTACACCGCGGTCCTCAGTGGCGCGAATGGCGGCACCGGCGTTGGTCTGGTGGAAGTCTACGACTTGGATCAGGTGGATACCTCGGAGCTGGCGAACGTGAGCACACGTGGCTTCGTCGGGACGGGCGACAACGTGATGATCGGCGGTGTTATTATTGGACCGAAGGGCGCACCGAACGCCACTATCGTGGTGCGCGCTCTAGGGCCTTCCCTCGCCGGGGTCACTGCCCCTCTTGCCGATCCTACCTTGGCGCTGTATGACGCCAACGGCTCAGTCATTGCTTCCAATAATAACTGGCAGGACGATTCCATTCAGGCCGCTTTGGTCGAAGGTGCGAACATCGCGCCGAGCGATCCACGCGAAAGTGCAATTTACAAGGTCTTAACGCCCGCCAGTTATACCGCAATTGTAAGTGGCAGCGGGGGGGCGACGGGCGTTGGTTTGGTGGAAGTCTATAACGTAAAATAGGGGCATCTGGGCCGACCCGGAAACTGCCTTATCCCCTTGACTTGGAACGCCCCCTTAAACTGGCGTGCTTCTGGCAATACTCATCTATAGGACGGCTCCTCATCGTTGAAGGTTCGGCCAGTCCCAGCCCCACACCTGCTCCCACTCCTATGCCCGGTGCGCCGGTCATTACCGAACAACCGCGGGATCCGTCAGGAAAAGAAGAGCAAGCAGCATCTCGCGTCGCGGCAACCGGAGATATTCGGGAGTTGTGATGTCCGCCTATTGGACACCTCCCAGGACCAGCGGTGACAATGGCTTAACCTTCCCGGTGATGGTGAGCAATGATCATGGCAAGGTGCTCAGCAAAAACGCAAGATTGCGGGTCAATCCACCAGCTCTTCCCGAGAAGGCGCCCTCACGGCGCGTTCTCAAACCGGCTAAGGGCGTCACCAACTCAGTCGCGTCGTGCTCGGAGCGGGCGATATTCATGTCCTGCGCGCTGGAGAAGGTGCCGCTGATTGGGGTCGTAAATCTCGGCGGTTTCCGTCTCGTTTTCTTTTCCACTCTGAGAGCAAAGTCGCGATATGTTTGGTGCGGGGGATACTCATGCCTCAACGCAGCGGGCGGAAGATGCGCTTGGCTGGATCGTAGATTTCCCCGCTGGTTAAGCCCGAGCCGTCGAGTTCCCCACCGGTCATGAGAACCGTGCCGTCAGTAAGCAGAGTCGAGGGGTGTTCTTTGCGCGCGGTGACCAGTGACCCGGTGGGCGTAAATGTGCCGGGTCGCGGGATCATAGAGGACCGCAGAATCGAGTGTCGGGGTTTCGTTGACTCTCCCGGTGATGAGCACTTGGCCAGAGGACAAAAGAGTTGCGGCGTGCCCGGTTCGTTCCGGAGTTAACGAGATCGTCTGTCCTTGTGTGCCGAGTTAAAGCCGGCAAGGCAGAGTAAGAATAGTGTGTGGGATTTTATTGGCAAAACCAGTTTTGAGGTCACAGATGACCGTGCCTCCACCCCAACTTGATGGAACTAACTCAGTCTGGGAAGAGGTAGTAGACTTCGACCAAACCCACACCGGTGGCACCGTTTTTCCCCTGCACCAGGACGGTGTAGGCGCCGGGCGTGAGGTCGGCCAGAATCGCGGCCTCCCGCGAGTCACTCGGCGCGAGACCGGTTCCTTCGACTCCGCTCCCGTCTGGGATCACCCAATCATCATTCTCGGCGATGGGCGTGCCTTGGGAGTCGAATAAAGTCAGGGTGGGATCTTGGATTACGCCAGTCAGACCAGTCAGGGAAGGTCCAATCGCGCGCACCACCACCTGTCCCGTCCGGAGGCCCGAGCCGATGATGAATCCGCCGATCATCGAAGAGTCACCAGCCTCGACTAAGCCACGGGTGCTGATATTCGCCAGGAAGGTGGTCGTGTCCGCTGAATCGAGATCATAGACCTCTATCAGCGCCACTCCGGTCCCGTTGTTCTTGCCGCGCACCACGGCGGTGTAGGCCCCGCCCACGCCATTCAGAACCGGAGGTAGATCGGTAATTATCGCCGATTCCTTATCATTCGTCGGCGGAATCCCAGTCTCTACGATCTGCGCTTCCTGCTCCAAGCGCCAGTCATCGTTTGTCGTCACACTCCCATCCGGGAAATGCAACTCCAAAATCGGATCGTTCATCACACCCGTTACCGGTGGATTCGCTTCGGCCAAGGACGGTCCGATCGCCCGAATCATCACTCTCTTAGTCGAATTACCACCGGCAATAATGAACCCGCCAATCAAGCTTTGATCACCTGTCCGCGCGTCTGCCCGGGTGGAGATATTGAGCGGTTTACTCTCCATCGGTGTAGGGCTCGGGCTGGGCGAGGGACTAGGACTCGGGCTGGCCGACGGCGAAGGAGAGGGACTGACCGTAGGCGTCGGTGAAGGAGTCGGGGACGGACTGGGCGTCGGCGTCGGGCTCGGGCTCGGAGTCGGAGGCGGGCCCGCCAAAATTTCTCCCGTCGCGCTGATGAACGGACGCCCCACGCCACCGGCGATCAGGATTCTGCCATCGTTCAATTCGGTCGCGGTATGGTTCTGCCGCGCCTCGGTCATGGTCCCAAACAACGTAAATTGCCCCGTAGACGGATCGAACAGCTCGACCGAATCTTGCGCCTGCTGGCCGCCGCCAAAAACCTCGCCGCCGATCGCGGCCCCGCCGATGCACAATACTTTGCCCACCAACCGACCCCAGCCCAGATTGGTCAGACGCAACGAAACATGGCGCCCGCGCGCCTGAATCATGCTGCCAACCGCGGAAAACGTTTGCGGACCGGGGTTATAGAGATCTCCCGGTAAAGCTCCTATCGTCCCGCCCGTCACAATAACGGTCCCATCAGCCAGCAGCGTCGATTCATGTTCAGCCCGGGCGATGGACATGTCTCCCACCATTGAGAAGAGGCCGGTCGCTGGACTGTAAAGCTCTGCCGTCTCGGTCTCCCGGTCGCCCCCGCCTTGAGCGTTGTCGAGGTAATTTCCACCCATCACGAGCACTGAGCCGTCGTTGAGCAT
>JALYOR010000215.1 GCA_030856765.1 Verrucomicrobiota bacterium
GCCAGGGTGACGGCAAAGGCATTCAATTGGAAGCGCCCTTAAAGATGACCCTGGAGCGTGCGATCGAGTACATCGGAGCGGATGAGTACGTGGAAGTGACTCCGAAGTCCCTCCGCCTGCGCAAGCGCGTGCTCGATGCCAACGCCCGCAAGCGCGCCGCCAACGCCGTCGCCGCCTAACGAGACGGGCCTGTAGACGTCGTCCTCTGGGCGACGCGGGCTTGCGCGCAGCCACGGATTACCCTCGTGCTTCGCAGAGCGAAGCGTCTGCATTTGACCCTCTCCCCCTTCCCGCTAATCTCAGAAGCGGAAAGGAGGCGCCCGATGAAAACCGAAATCCGGATCGAGTATTGCAGCGTTTGAAACTACGCACCGAAAGCCGTCAGTTTGGCGGCTAAAATTCTCGACCTCGGCGATCGGATCGCGTCGCTCACCCTCGTTCCATCGGGCGGGGGCGCTTTCGAAGTCAGCGCCAATGGCAAGTTGCTCCATTCCAAACTCGATTCCGGCGAATGGCCGGACTTCGACGCCGTCGTCGCGCAGGTCGGCAAGCTCAAGTAGCCGCCCGGTAACCGGCTGCGTTCGCCGCGACCAGCTTTCTTCAACCTGGAGAGTGAAGGGTGCCTGGTGGCCCTCGCGATCTTCAAAATCGCCGTCGATCCTCATCGATCGAGGTAGGTTCGATTCCTATCCTCTCCGCCCCTCAATGTGGGAGGGGCCTTTGTGCCCCGATCGCCGCGCAAAGGCGGCTCCCACATTTCCGAAGGGAGGTGATTCGCATGTCGCGTGAACAGATTCGCACCCTGACCTCACTCTCTTCCTGCGCTGGCTGAGCTTCCAAGTTGAGCCAACAGGCCCTGACGCAAGTTTTACGTCAGCTCCCGCAGTATCCAAATCGCAACGTCCTCGTCGGTTCCGCGACCGCCGATGACGCCGGCGTTTTCCGTCTCGATCGCGACCGCGCCCTCGTGCAAACAACCGACTTTTTCACGCCCATCGTCGATGACCCGTTCGCCTACGGCCAGATCGCCGCGGCCAACGCGCTCTCCGACGTCTTCGCGATGGGCGGCCGTCCGCTCACCGCGCTCAACATCATGGGCATGCCGACCGGTCTGGTCTCGGAAAAAATCATCGCTACCATCCTGCGCGGCGGACTCGAGAAAGCGCGCGAAGTCGGCTGTGTCATCATCGGTGGACACACCATCCGCAATCCCGAACCGATCTACGGCCTCGCCGTCACCGGGTTGGTTTCGCCGAAGAAAATGCTGACCAACGCCAAGGCGCGTGCAGGCGATCTCCTCGTTCTGACCAAACCGTTAGGCACCGGCATCGCCACCACCGGGATCAAGCGGGGCCTAACGAGTCGCGTGCTGGAAAAGAAGGTCATCGCCTTGATGTCGCAGGTGAATTCCATCGGAGCCGATCTCGCCGAGTGCGGACTGGTTCGGGCCGCGACGGACATCACCGGCTTCGGTCTCCTCGGTCATCTGGCTTCGATGTGTCGCGCGAGCGGCGTGAGCGCGCAAATTTCGCCTAACGACGTGCCGGCGATGAGCGAGGAAATCTTTGCTTTGATCGCGCGCGACTGCGTCCCGGGCGGCACGACCCAAAACCTGAAGACGGCCAGGCCACTCGTGCAATGGAACAGGACGCCAACCGCGCAGCGTGTTCTCCTCGCCGACGCCCAAACCAGCGGCGGGTTGCTCCTTTGCGTTCCGCCGCGGCGCCTGGATGCGGTGCTTCGTTTGGTCGGAAAACAGGCTGTGGTCATCGGCAAAATCCTCCGCACCCGAAAACCACTAATCAGCGTCACGACTGCAACGTGGGAGGGGCCTTTGCGCCCCGATTCCGCGACGGCGGCCACAACGGATCGGGGCACAAAGGCCCCTCCCACATTAGCGGCGCGTGCGCTTCCCAGATGAAGACGGAACGCCGCGCCATTCCGCCGGTCGGAAAAGTGCTCGACTTGCTCGGCTCCAGCACTCTGCCGCGGCCGTTTGTGGTCGCACTCGTTAGGCGAGAACTCGCACGTCTGCGCGCAGCAGGCAGCATCCCGCCCTTGTCTGAGATTGTGGCGCAGGTTCAGAACGGTCTCGACGACCTGGCGCGCACTCGACTCCAGCCGGTCATCAATGGCAGCGGCATCATCATCCACACCAATTTCGGCCGGGCTCCGCTCAGTCCGGCGGCGATACGCGCGGTCGCGGAGATCGGGGCGAGCTATAACAACCTGGAATACGACCTCGTCACTGGTGCGCGCGGAAAACGGGCCGGTTACCTCGAAGAATCCCTCGCGCTTCTCTGCGGGAGCGAAGCCGCCACGGTCGTAAACAACTGCGCGGCCGCGCTCGTTTTGATCGTGCGTCATTTCACGCGCAAAAAACCGGAAGTGATCATCTCGCGCGGCGAACTGGTCCAGATCGGTGGCGGATTTCGGATCGGCGAGATCCTGGAGGCGAGCGGTGCGCGTCTCCGCGAAGTCGGCGCGACCAACAAAAGCGCGCTAAGCGATTACGCCAAGGCGATCGGCCCCGCGACCGGCCTCATCCTCAAGGTGCACCAAAGCAACTTTTACATGAGCGGTTTCGCGGGTGCCCCGCCGAGCGAAGACATCGGGAAGCTGGCTCGATCCAAAAGGGTTCCGTTCGTCGAAGACCTGGGCAGCGGCGCGGTCGTCGCGACGGAGAAACTCGGTCTGGCCGAGCACGAACCCACTCCTAACGAAACTCTGAAACGGGGCGTCGACCTCGTTTGCTTCAGCGGCGACAAGCTGCTCGGCGGACCGCAGGCCGGGATCATTGCCGGGAAGGCGCGCTTTATCGCGGACTTGAAACGCGAGCCGATCTTCCGCGCCTTGCGCTGTGACAAGCTGGCCTTCGCCGCCCTGACTGCGACGGTCGAAGCGCATCTAAGCCAGGAGCCGAACCCCGTCCTCTCGCTCCTGCAGGTGCCTAACGAAGAGCTCACCCGCCGTGGCGAACAATTGATTGCCTCCCTGCGCGGACTGCCTCTGCCGGCGCGGCTCGTGGAAGGCAAAGCCGAGATCGGCGGGGGCGCCTTGCCGCGCTCCGTTATTTCATCCGTCGCGTTGGAGCTGGCCGTGAAGAAACCGGACGAACTGGCCGCGCGCCTTCGCCGGGGTGAGCCGCCGGTCATCGGCTATATCGTCCGGGGAAAGTTCCGGCTCGATCTGCGCACCATCTTTTCGGCGCAGGACGAAAAGGTTGCGGCCGCCTTGCGCGCGTGCCTAGCGAATGCGCCGTGACGGAGAAGCATTTCATCCTCACCACGGCCGGGCACGTCGATCACGGCAAGACTGCGCTAGTCAAGGCGCTGACCGGCATCGACACCGCTCGCCTGCCGGAAGAAAAAGCGCGCGGGATCACGATTGATCTTGGCTTCGCGCATCTCGAGTTGCCGGGGATTTCTCTCGGGCTGATCGATGTGCCCGGGCACGAGGATTTCATCCGCAACATGATCGCCGGCCTGGGCGCGATCGATCTCGCGCTCCTCGTGGTGGCGGCGGATGACGGCTGGATGCCGCAGACGGAGGAGCATTGGCAGATCCTGAATTATCTCGATATTCGCCAGGTCGTGATCGCGATCACAAAGTGCGATCTCGGCGATCCGGTTGAAACGGAAGCGAAAGTGCGGGAGCGAATCGGTTCGTTAGGCGACGTGCCGATAGTCCGGACATCCGTCCGCGCGGAAGTTGGACTCGAGGAGTTAAAGCAAACTCTGGCCGACGTGAGCGCCCGTCTCCCGGAGGCGCCGGATATTCGAAAGCCCCGTTTGTTTGTCGATCGGGTCTTCACCGTGCGCGGCACGGGAACGGTCGTGACCGGCACCCTGGCCGGCGGACAGCTTGCGCGCGGTAAGAATGTTACTCTCCAACCGCAGAATCTGCCCGCCCGCATCCGGGGTGTTCAAAGTCATAACCAGGCGCTGGAGATCGCGCTCCCGGGCACGCGCACCGCGCTCAATCTTCCCGATCTTCGCCTCGAGGACATCCCGCGCGGCAGCGTGCTCACGACCTTGCAAGGGACGGAAGCGAGTCGCACGATCGATGTCCTGCTCGAGCGCTCCGATCGGCAGGGCCCGGTGTCGCGTCCGCTCAAGAACGCGTCCGTGATCCAGGTGCATTTTGGAAGCGCCCGCTTCACGGCCCGGATCACTTTGCTCGATCGGCGTGAATTGTTGCAAGGAGAAAGCGCGATCGCCCGCCTCCGTTGCACGAAACCGGCCTTCGTTTTTGTGGGGGACCGGTTCATCATTCGCGATTCGTCGGGTCGCGCCACGATCGCCGGCGGAGTGGTGCTCGATCCGGATGCGGAAGGAACGAAGTTTCGCTCCACGGCAGAACGAACCTTTCTCCAGTCCCGCGCCGCTCAGCCTAACGACCTCGCATCTCTCCTGCGGTCGCAATTGCGCCGGAATGGAGTCGGCCGACGGGCGTCGCTTCTCCTGAAATCCCACTTTGCCGCGGAGACGATCGGGGAATCCATCGAGTGCCTCGCCCGGGAACGCGCGATTGTCGTCCACGGTTCGATCGTCGCTGATGCGGACTGGTGGCAAGGACTGAGGCAGCGGGCCAGCGCCGCGATCGATGCGGAACACGCGGCGCATCCGGAGCGCACCGGTCTCGAGTTGTCAACGCTGCGGGCCAGTCTCGCTCTGAATGATGTGGAAGTGGAAGACGCGCTGATCGCTGATCTTTGTGCGAAAGAATTTTCCTGCGCGCAGGGTGCGATCCGGCGGCAAAGTCACCGCCCTTCGTTGCCGCCCACGTTGGCGGAGGCAGGGAGAAAGATTCGCGCCGGACTCGCCGTTCGGCCATTCGATCCACTCTCGCGCAAGGAACTGGTGCCCGACGCCGCCGGGCAAAAAGCGCTCCGCTTTCTGAGCGAAACCGGCGAGGTCATCATGATCAGTGAGGACGTTCTGCTGTCCACTGACGCCTTCGCGCAGATGAAGGCGCGTCTGACCCGAACGTTGCGCGAGCGCGGCCCCTTGACCGCGAGCGAACTGCGCCAGGCGCTGGCAACGAGCCGGCGGGTGCTGATCCCGTTCCTCGAGCGCTGCGACCGCGATGGCCTGACCCTGCGCCAGGGCGATCGCCGTTCGCTTCGCCCCGCGAGAACTTGATTCGTTAGGCTATTGCGTCGTCGCTCTCGCTCTTGCCTTCGCCGCTTCCGATGTATTCGGCGTGGGCAATGGCGGCGACGATGGAGGAACCGCCAATGATGTTGCCGATCAGGATCGGCACCATGTAGATGAAATAATCCCCGAAGGATTTAATTCCGATTCCGACGAGATAGAAGGCCTCGACCGAGCCGGCGACGATGTGGGAAAATTCTCCGATCCCGACGATGTAAGTGATGATGACGATGACGCCGACCCGCGCCGTGTCTGCCACAGGCAGGAGCCAGACCATGAGGGCGATCAACCATCCGGCAAAGACGCCGCGAATGAGCAGCGTCCCGAAGTCGTGATTCATCGCGGTCAGGCTGAGTTCCTTCATCGCCTCGTGCACTTCCGGGCCGACCCCATTGGTGTGACCGAGCAGCCAGGCGACGGCAAAGCCGCCGACCAGATTGGCCACCAGCACAATCGTCCAGAGCCGCGCCACGTTGTAGAAAGTGCGGCCGTCATGTTTGCGCAGGAGCGGCAGGATGACGGTGAGAGTGTTCTCGGTGAAGAGTTGTTGCCGGCCGAGGATGACGACGAGAAAGCCGATGCTGTAACCGAACTTGGAGATCAATAGTCGCCACGGCGCATCCGGCAGATGGCTTCGCAATAAGCCTTCCGACATGAGCGAAAAGCCCATCGACAGGCCGGCCGCGAGACCGGACCAGGCGAGGGCGGAATTCGGTCGCTCGAGCTCATCCTCGCCTTCCTTTTGGACCGCCTTATAAACGACGCGCCCCTTGGTCGACGCCCTTTCCTTGACCTCCTCATCCTCATCGCCGGATTTCTTTGCCTCCCGGATCTTATCTCTCTTCGCCATCGGGATTAATCGTGCCGCTGGGTGGCGAAGGCCGCCTCCGGATCACGACCGGAGACGCGACCGGCCTCGATCCAGCCGAAACGGCTCAGCAAAGCTCCGAGCAAAAACGAGAGCGCGGCCAACGGAACCAGGTTCGTTAGGCGCAGAAGAATCGGCAGCAGACCAGAGAAAATTTCCCCGCCGCGGATGAGCCAGCCGGCGCGGCCCTCGTGCAAAGCGCGGTCTCCCGCGCCGTGTTGATCAAACTCGAGCCAGATCCAGAGCAGCGTCTCGATGATCGCGGCGAGCATGCCCAATATCCAGAGCGGTCGGATTTGAAACCCGAGCAGCTCGAGAATCGCAGCCGCACAACCGAGCCCGGCCGTGCCGAAATGAATCGGGAGAAGGACGCGATGCAGAAACCAGGCCGGGATCGCAGTCGCGCCAATCAGCACACCGGTGTAGGTGGCGAGTCCGAGACCGAAGACCGCCGCCCCCGCGGTGAGCAAACCGGCAACGATCAGGACCAGCGGGTTAACCGAGGGAGCGAAAGCTTCGTTATAGTAGAGCTCAAAGAGCAGCCAGGCCGGGACCGCGAAGGTGCCGAAGGCCGAAAGAATCCAGGCCCCGACCGACATGGGCGAGCGATGTTTGAAGACCCGGAGCATATTGAGGAAGAGCTGCGGGCGCCCGAGATCCATGACGAGCAGGATGGGCGAAATAATCGCGCCCAGGCCCGTGATCCAAAGCGCGCCTCGCGTCAGATTCGTTAGGCCAAGAAGAAAGCCGGCGCAGGCAATCAGCGGGGCCATCCCGGCGGCGCCGCCAACAAAAAAATAGAGGGGAATTTCCCAGGTCCAGACGGGCGGTTTGACTACCGGCTCGCCGTAATAACCCGGTCGGCGCGGGATCGGGCCGCCGGCCACGTCGACTCCGCGGCCGGTGACTGCGCCGCCTTGTTT
>JALYOR010000216.1 GCA_030856765.1 Verrucomicrobiota bacterium
GAGCACGGGATCCCGGTCAAGCCGATCAAGAACCTGCTCACCCTGCGCGAGCGCCTAACGAGCGACGAAGCCGTTGCGCGGATCGTGGTGGTGGGCGGGGGCGCGGCGGGTTGCGAAGTCTGCGTTAATCTCTGGCATTTGCTCGATCGTGCCGGGCGCCGCAAGCAACTCACGCTCGTCTCCTCGGAAAATCGCCTGCTCACCCAGGCGACGCTGAAGGCGAGCGTGCTCCTCAAGAAGTATTTCGAGCAGCTTGGGATCGAGATTATCGAGAACGCGAATGTGCGCACCGTCCGGGCGAATGAGATCGAGTTGGAGAGTGGCCGCCGGTTGCCCTCCGATGTCGTCGCGCTCGCCATCGGGGTGCGGCCGCCAGCGCTGCTGCGCGAATCCGGTTTGCACTGTGCGAAAGATGGCTCCATGCGCGTCAACGCGTTCCTGCAAAGCGTGGCGCACCCGAAAATCTTCGGCGCGGGCGACGGGATTTGTTTCGGCAAAGAATGTCTGCCGCGGATCGGGGTCTTCGCCGTCAGGCAGGGTCCGGTGCTGCAGCGCAACCTGCTCGCCGCCCTCCGCTCCGAGGCACTGGAAGAATTCAAGCCGCAGAAAAATTATCTCCTCATCCTCAATCTCGGCGACGGCACCGGGCTCCTGACCTACGGCAGTTGGACGCTGCGCAGTCGTTGGGCGTTCTGGTTCAAGGACTGGCTCGACCGTCGCTTCGTGCGAAAGTTTCAAAGCAAGGATCCAAAATGAGTTTTGCCCGTTTCAGCACGCTGCTCGCCCTTGGGCTTTTCGTTATGCTGGCGGCCGCCTGTCGCGGCGGGGTCGGCTGGTCGTTCGTGGATTGGAAAATCGCGCATGATTTTCCCGAGGTGAAACGCATCACTGCGCCGGAGCTGGCCGCCTGGCTGCAGGATGAGAAGCGCAAGCCGCCGATCCTCCTCGACGTGCGGACGGCGGCCGAATATGAAGTGAGCCATTTGAAAAATGCGCAGCGCGTTCAGCCCGATTCGCCGGCCTCGGCGATTCAGCTTCCCAAAGATCAACCAATCGTGACTTATTGCTCGGTTGGTTATCGCTCCGGCTCTTTCGCGCAGACCCTGGAGAAGGCGGGATACACGCACGTGCAAAACATGGAGGGTTCTATTTTCAAATGGGCGAACGAAGGCCGCCCGGTCTATCGGGACGGGAAGCAGGCGGAGAAAGTGCATCCCTACAACAAAACGTGGGGTCGACTGCTCGATCAGGACCGGCAGGCGGATGTGCCGCCGGATCCGAAGTAGGATTTCTCCAGTGGCATGACCGACTTCCTCTATGCCCGCTCGCAGATGGGGATGTCGCTCGCCTTCCACATTGTCTTTGCGGTGCTAGGGATCGGTTTGCCGCTCCTGATGGCGATCTCGGAAGCGGTTTACCTGCGCACGAAAAAGCCGATTTATCTCGAGCTGAGCAAGCGCTGGGCGCGCGGCGCGGCCATTCTTTTCGCAGTCGGCGCCGTTTCCGGAACGGTCCTCGCCTTCGAACTCGGATTGCTCTGGCCCGGGTTCATGGAACATGCCGGCGCGATCATCGGGATGCCGTTTTCGCTCGAAGGTTTCGCCTTTTTTGCCGAGGCGATTTTTCTCGGCCTTTATCTTTACGGCTGGGATCGACTCTCGCCGATCCTCCACTGGATTTGCGGTCTGCTCGTGGCCTTGAACGGCATGCTCTCCGGCATCTTTGTCGTGACCGCGAACGCGTGGATGAACGCGCCGACCGGCTTCCGGATGGTCGACGGGAAGGCCGTGGATGTGGACCCGATCGCGGCCATGCTCAACCCGGCCAGCCTGCACGAAACGCTGCATATGACCTTGGCGGCTTACGTTGCAACCGGTTTCGCGGTGGCGGCGGTGCATGCCTTTTTCCTCCTGCGGAAACGAACGAGCACTTTCCATCGCGGCGCGCTCGCGATCGCGCTCGCGGTCGGCTGCATCAGCATCCCGCTGCAGATCTTGAGTGGCGATTTCAGCGCGCGGAAAGTGGCGCAGCTGCAGCCGGCCAAACTGGCCGCGATGGAAGCGCACTACCAGACCGGAAACGGAGTGCCGCTCCTGGTGGGCGGTTTGCCTAACGACAAGACGCAATCGACTCGCTTTGCCCTGCGCATTCCGAAAGGCCTCAGCCTGCTGATCGCGCACGACCCGTCTGCGCGCATCCCCGGGCTGGAGGAATTTCCGCGGGCGGACTGGCCTAACGTGAGGCTAGTCCACTGGTCGTTTGATCTCATGGTCGGCTCCGGGTTCACCCTCTTCGCGATCGCGCTGACCAGCGGCTGGCTGTGGTGGAGGAGGCGCCAGCTCCCTGATGCCACCTGGTTCTTGCGTTCGTTAGTCCTGGCCGGCCCGCTCGGGTTCATCGCGATCGAGGCCGGCTGGATGGTGACCGAGCTGGGACGGCAGCCCTGGATCATCTACGGAGTGATGCGAACGAGCGAAGCCGTCACGCCGATGCCCGGGATCGCGCTGCCGTTTTTTGTCTTCACCGTGATTTACATCCTGCTCGCGCTGGCGGTGATCTATCTCCTGCGGCGGCAATTTTTGAAAGCGCCCGAATCGGTCGACAAGGCGACTGCGGCTTCGACTCATGTTTGAAGAGATTGTGGCGGCCTTCATGGTGGCGGCACTCATCCTCTATGCCCTGATGGGCGGGGCAGACTATGGCGGTGGCTGCTGGGATCTGCTCGCGCGTGGTCCGCGAGCGACTCGCCAGCGGCGCGCCATCGCGCGGGCGATCGGGCCGATCTGGGAAGCGAACCACGTCTGGCTCATCCTCGTGGTGGTGCTCCTCTTCACCGGTTTTCCGCGTGGTTTCGCGATCATAATGACCGCACTCAACATCCCGCTGACATTGATGTTGATCGGCATCGTCCTGCGCGGCTCGGCTTTTGCTTTCCGCAAATACGACCGCCGGGACGAACCGGTTCAACGACGCTGGAGCGTGCTCTTCGGCGGGGCGAGCTTCTTTACCCCGCTCATCCAGGGGATGACGCTGGGCGCGCTGGCCACGGGCCAGATTCGGGCGGGGAGCACTGGCCTAACGACCGGCTTCCTGGCGGGCTGGCTGAGCCCTTTCGCCTGGAGCTGCGGGGTGTTCGCGCTCAGTCTCTTTGCCTTCCTGGCCGCGACCTATCTGACGGTGGATACCGAGAAGGAACCGGATTTGCAGGAAGATTTCCGGGCGCGCGCCCTCTGGAGCGGGCTGCTCCTGGGACCGATCGCGGCGGTCGTTTTCCTGGTTTCGCGGGAGGGGGCACCGGCCATGTTTGAAGGGCTCACGCGCTGGTGGGCGCCCTATTTGTTAGGCGCGACGATCTTGCTTGGGCTCGGCGCGATCGTGGCGCTCTGGCAACGGCGGTACCGTTGGGCACGAATGGCGGCGATCGGCGAAGTGTCACTGATCCTGGGAGGCTGGAGCCTGGCGCAATATCCGCACCTGATCGTGCCCGACATTACCCTGCAAGCGAGCCGGGCGCCGGATGCAACGCTCCGCCTGCTGACGATCGCGCTCTGCCTCGGGGCGGTTCTGCTTCTGCCTTCGCTCTATTTTCTCTTTCGTATTTTCAAGGGCGAGGAAAGTCGCTGAGAATGCCGGCGAGATGAAAACGATCGCGGTGCTGGGTGGTGGGTCGGCGGGTTTTACGGCGGCGCGGATCGCGTCGAAACGAGGGGCGCGGGTCTTGTTTTTCATGGGCGACAACGCCGATCGCGCCTCGCTCTGCATTAACGCCGGCTGCATGCCGTCGAAGGCTCTCTTCGAACCGATCGATGCCATGCATCACGCCCGGCGGCACGGCTGGCTGGAGGTGAAGCCGAAACAGCCTAACGAATTTCTAGCTCAGATCGTGCATTGGAAGGACCAGGAGATCGCGGCTTTTCGCGCCTACCGACAAGAGGAGATCCGCGCCCTGGCAAGTGACACTTTCCAGATTATCCGCGCCAACGCCTGCTTCACCGATGACCACACGCTGGTCAGCGAAGGCCAGCCCCACTCTTTCGACGCAGCCATTATCGCGACTGGCTCCCTCACCGTGCGCCCGCCGATCGCGGGGCTCGATCCAGCCTGGGACGGAGTCTGGACGAGCGATGACATTCTGAATAACACGCGCATCCCGGAGTCGCTGGCAGTGATCGGGACCGGCGCGGTCGGCCTGGAATTCTCGCTGCGTTATGCGCGTCTCGGGACCAGAGTCACGCTCATCTCGCGTTCTGGCATTCTCCCCGAATATCCGCTGCAGTTCGGAGCGCGGATGGCTTCGATCTACGAGGGAGAAAACATTCGCGTGCTGGGCCACACGAAGGTCGCGAGGATCGAGCGGGAGCGCGCAGGGGCATTCGTCGTCACGACGGAGGGCAAGGAGACGCCTTCGATCGAGGTCGAGAAAATCCTGCTCGCGACGGGGCGACAGCCGGCCGTCGATCAACTTGGTTTATCGAAAGCCGGAATCGTTTTGGATGAGCGAGGACGGCTTGAGATCGGGGAAGATATGCGGGTGAAAGGCAAAGCACATTTCTTCGCCGCGGGCGATGTGGCCGGCCTGCGCATGGTCGTGCACCACGCGCATATCGAAGCCGGCATCGCGGCAGAAAACGCCTGCACCGATGGAAACCGGCAATGGACCAAACGCTCTAACATCCAAATCATTTTTTCTGACCCGGAGTTTGCCTTCGCCGGCTGCACTCCGTCGGCGGCGGAGAAAGATGGGCACCAATTAGTCAGCGCGTCCGCGGAAAGCCGCGACATCGGCAAGTTGCACCTGGCCGGCGACGATTGCGGCTTTGGAGAATTCTGGGCGGAAGCAAAAACGGGACGCCTGATCAGCGCTGGATTGCTCTGCCAGGATGCGGCTAACCTGATCCATCTCCCGGCTTACGCGATCGATCACGAACACGGCGTCCACCAACTCGAGGACGCGGAATTTTATCATCCGACCAAGATCGAGATCATCGCCGAGATTGGCGACACGCTCTGCCGCAAACTGGGCGGCCATCCGTTTGCCCGCGCCGCCGAGTAGTCAAGTCGGCATCGTTAGGCGAGCGAAAGCCAAAAGGGCACCCCGCGCTTCCGCCGGATGCCCTGACAACTTTCCGTGAGTCGGATAGGAGAACGTCCGGAATGAATCCAGTGACCCGCGTCTCTTACCGAGTCGATTCGACCTTGTGGGCCTTGACCGCCAGCGCGTCGTCCCGGCCGATCGTTCCGTCCGGTATGACCGTCATCGCGGAAGCGAATCACAAGATTCGCGCCGGCGCCCTAGTTCACGCCGGTCACGGGTTGTCGGACCTGCTTGTCAATTTGGTTGAAGCCAGGCTTGTCAAGTCCAGCCACAAAAAGCGGAAAAGGCATCCAGCGATGTCGCCGGATGCCCTTCGCAAGCTTCGGGGATCGGTTAGGACGATTCCCGAAGCGGACTAACGATTAACCTACGGGATGTTGACTTGGACTTCGTTCGAGCAGTCGCCCGAGTCCGTTTCACACACCTGGTAGGTGAATGTCGACCCACTCGCGTTTCGAAGATTATCCTTGGTGGCTCCATCGTCTGCTGTCGTCTGAACGACGGCGCCGTCGCGCAGGACGTTCATGTTGCCGCCGTCGGCCGGAGCCCAGGTTAAATTGACTTGCGCTCTATTTCCCCGTGCGCGCACAGTCGCTGCAAGAGTGATGCCGCCGCCACCGCCGGTGGCGAGCTTGAAGCTGCCGATGCGCACGACCCAACCGACGGAGCTGGTGGTTGGAACCCATTCGTTCACATACCAGAAAGTCTGGTCGTCCGTCGGATCGATGGTCAGAGACGTATAGTCCCCCCAGCGATTGAGCGTGGTGGTTTGCGAGCCGGTTCCGTTGACAATGCTTCCTTCGCCTTGCGGGAGGGTGCCGAGCGGATCGTTCGCCAGGCGGCCCGTGTACCAGACACTCGGGAAAACGGCCGGGTTGACACCGTTGGAAGCGCTATAACCAAGGGCCATGTTGCCTTGGCCGTCCATCGCGATGCTGCCCATCCAGCGATGAATTCCATCCGTAATACCGGGCGCATAGGTGCCCTGTTGGAAGATGGTCGGGGCGCCATTGGGATTGCGTATTTCCCACCAACGAATGCCGGATACTTCGCCATTGGGACCTGTGCCACCGGAGACCGATTGATTGGTGACGAGCGATTCGTGGTCGCCGAAATTCCGGTAGGCCAAACGGAAGGTGGGGCGTTGGCGATATCCCAGGTGGTCGATCTTGCTAGCAGTGGCCGGTTGCGGGATGCAAGCGCGGGTGCCGCCACAGAGGCCGAGCATCGAATTGAATGAGGCCACCGGAATGGTGCTGGCCAGGACGAAGGACGAATTCGCCGGAGTCGCAAAATCGGCGTGGAACCGGTACAGATTCAGCGCATCCGAAGGCGCCCCATAAGGACCATTGTTATCTTGCGACCCGACAAAGAAGTTAGGTGTGCCGACCGGCGGAGGCGTCGCACCATCCAAGTCGCTCGGCAGCAATCCGTCGCCGACGTTCGCTCCGCCGCCGATCGGTGCCACAAGGAAAGAGATGATCTGCGGGTTTGGATTGCCGGCCAGCGCCTGGGCTCGATTAAGAGCGTATGCTCCTACGCCCACGAAAGTGACGCCACCAGCAAATTCACGGGTGCTGAAATAGTAAGCGTCCGGCCAAACGCCCGCTTTGGGATAGTCAGGAAAGTTGTTTCCGGTCGAAATGGAATAACGAAAATAGGATCCGGTAGGATCACTCGTGGTCGAGATCGCTATGCACTCGAGATAGGGCGCCGAAGCTGTGAACTGCGAGAGCAGCCAGCGGTCGGCCGCCCGATCATATAGAACCACCGGATCGCCGGAATTCGAAGTCTGACAGCTACCGCCGAAGCCAGCCCAGAGAGTGTTGTTGGCGGCCGGACCGAAGACGGAGGTGCCGGCTTTATTAAAGATCTGAAAGCTGAGGTTGCACATCGCCACCACATGGTTCGGGCCAACCGCGCCGTTCGGGTCGGGCGGGACCACTCCACTCGAGTTGGTCTGTCCATTAAAGCTGACCAGGGGGCCGGGGATTTCAGCGCTATCTCTGCCCCCGACCGTCGATTGCACCACCGGATCCCACTCGGGCGCGAAACGAACCCTAAGTGGGACGATTTCGCGGTCTTCGTTCTCGGGGATTTGGCCCCAGCCAGGGGGGATCGCTCCGATCTCGCGCAGTGGCCGCGAAACGTCGAATTTCACCACCGGCGACAAGCCACGGTAGGTGCCTTTGATCGTGGGAGTTCCATTTGATTGATCCTGAGCCCCCGCTTTGCCTGGAGCAAAGAGGGCGAAGATCAGGCCGACAAAACATAGGAGCCCAAAGAAAGCCCTAGGACTAACAATTCCAAAGCGATTAACTGACTTTTCCATTGATATTTCTCTTTCTGAGTTGAGTGACGATTTCTACGCGTTCTGAGTTGGGCGTCTCTGGATGGGATAAGTCCTTCGAGGCTATGGGGAAAGGGTCGCTTTTGTCACGACTTTTGTGATGATATTTTTGTCATGTCAGTTCAGCGACGGTCTGCGCTGATGGGTCTTATCGACCATGAGTCTAGCGAGAGCATCTGCGAGGAATTCCCGGCTTCAACTTCGCCAACCGGAAGCTTCTTTGGCGAATTGCTCTAGCCGCCGCATGACAACAAAAAGGCACTCAGCGAAATCGCTGAGTGCCCTCCTGCTCACAGGTCTCCCTGTAAGCCTTCCGGGAGTGGGTTAGAAGGACTCCCGGAGGCAAGAAGTTCTAATGCTCTGGTTAGAGAGACTCGTTGCGATGGGTCTTGACCTGCTTGCCATCCGCCCGCGCGGTGGAGGCATATCGATCTGCAGCCAGCTTAGCGCCTTCCAGAAAACACAAAGGGCACCCGGGTTTCCCCGGATGCCCTTCGCTTTTGAATTTTGCCGTGAACAGGCTGCCAGAAGGTCGATGGGATGACCTCCTAACGACGATCGCCTAATCCTTATTGGCCGCCGGTTCCGCGGACCTTGACCCTCACCTCATTCGAGCAGACGCCCGTGTCTGTTTCGCAGACCTGATACGTGAAGACTTCGGTGCTGCCGCCCACGCCGCCGACGTGGTCTTGACCGGATCCATCGTCCTCAATGGTTCGGATCACCACTCCGTCGCGCAGGACGTTGATGGTGCCGCCATCCGCCGGGGTCCAGTTAAGTGCCACCAGACGATTGCCTCCTTGCCGACGGGCTTTCGCCGTGAGCGTAATCTCACCGCCGCCGCCACCGGTAGCGATCTTGAAGCTACCGATGCGGGTGCGCCAGTTGAAGCTGCTAGTCGTGTCGTAGTATTCGGTCGTGAACCAGAAGGTCTGGTCGTCCACCGGATCCACCGTCATGTCGCTGTAATCGCCCCAGCGGCCGGAGGTAGAAACCTGCGAACCGTTACCATCAAAGAGGTGCGCTTCTCCCAACGTCATCATGTTGATCGGATCGGTTCCGAGCCGACCCGTATAGCGGATCTGCGGATGGATGGTCGCGTCCGACGCGCTGTAGCCCAGCGCAATATTCCCCTGGCCGTCCATCGCCGCGCTCCCCATCCAACGATGGGTCAAATCCGGCTGATAGGTGCTGTCCTGAAAGGTCGTGACTGGACCCGCCGTCACATTGCGCAGTTCGAACCAACGCACGCCAGCGACGTTGTTCGACCGAACCGTGAAATTGCCAACCAACGATTCGTGGGTGCCAAAATTGCGATACGCCAGACGATACATCAAGCGGTCGCCAAGGTTGCCCAGCCCTTCGCCACCCAACTGCGGGATAGTGGTAAAGATTTGGGTGAAACCGGCGGTCGGTGACGAGCCGAAAAGGGCGAACGTGGAATTCGCTGGGTTAGCAAAATCGACATGGAAGTGATACACCCGGTAGGTGCCGCTGTCCGGGAAGAGGACGAACGAGTTCGGCGCGCCGGCGGGCGGCAAGGTCGAGCCATCGAGGTCGGCCGGCTGCAGTGGCGGGTTGACCGGCGAGAGGCGCGGCATCGCGATGATTTCGGCGCTGGGATCGCCCGCCACCATCTTGATGCGGTTGAACGCGAACGCCTGCGGTCCCAGATAGGCTGTGCCCGAAGTGTTGAACACGTTCATGCTCATGTAATAAGCATCAGGCCACACTCCGAGGTGCGGGTAGTCATACAAAGCCGAGCCCGAGATGGCGGCCAGGTTGTAGTCATACCGGGCATAGCTGCCGGTTGCATCATTCGTCGTCGAGACCGCCACGCACTCGTGGGTGAGGCCACCCGCAAACTGCGTGATCACCCAACGATTGGCGATTTGGTCATACAGCACCACAGGGTCACCGTTACCGCCCGTCTCGCAAACGCCGCCGAAGCCACTCCAGACCGAGACGATGCTCGCCGGTCCCAGCAAGGATGCGCCAGTGTTTTTATCGAACACTTGGTAGCCGGTATTCACGATCTGCACGTATTGGGTCTGACCCACTTCGCCGTTCGTATCGGGCGGCGCGCAGTTACAATTGACACCCGGGAAGGGGATACCCGCAAAATTGAGAATCGGGGCCGGAATGCTGGGTGCCAAGAGGCTCAACATCGACTTCTGCACGGCCTGGTCCGCCACGTCTTTGTGCACCCCAGTGTTAATCCGCGGGTTCTTGGCCGCTTCATGCTCCTGCACGCGCTCCACCGGGAACGGATCCATGTTGCGCAGCGCGGGGGAGATGTCGCTGTGATCAGGACGAATCACTTTGACGCCATTATTGAAAGTGCTCCCCTTGGCTGAAGCGGCCGAAGGTGAAGAAATGCTCAACGCCACCAACGCCAAAACGGCGCCGACAGAGCCAAGACTGAATCCGAGCAAAACGCGCGTGTTAAAGAACGCGTTTCGAGAAGCTGACTTTTTAATCATATATGTTTTCGTGTGTGAGGTTCTACTAGCAGGCAAAGATTTTCTGCCTGTTATAAAGCCTATAAAACACTCTGATTTTTGTCACGTGGTTTGATCATTACCATTTGGTCATCTTGCCTCCTAATCACCCTTCTCCAAGGCCAATTACGGTGAAAGCCGCTCGAATTAGCTGAGCTAGCGACGTTGAGAAGGCATTTGTTGGGGTCCGACCGCGAGGAATTTCTCGAAAAACAACCGCCTGTTTTGCGGAAGGACGACGACGCGATAGGACGGCAACATCATTACAACGTTGCAATGATCCCGCTTCGCCCGGGCTTCTTGGACGTCTCGGGGCGAAAAGCTCGGGCACCGGTCGCAAAGCGGTAGCGATCCGAGTGGCAAATCAACGCGTATTGGGAAAACCCACGAGCAGACCGGCGAGCAAAAACGTCAGGGCCGCCGAGAGCAGGCAAAAAGGACAAAATGCGTGCAAGACGAACGCCTGGAGATAGAGGAAATAGAGCGAAGCGGCAAACATCAGCCCGACCACCATCCCGAGAAAGGTTCGCATCTTGGCGTAGCCAAAGAGGCCCAGAATCGCCAGGCTGAAGACCGTGAAGTAAGCCACCGCCCCGAAAGCCGCCGTTGGAATCCCCATCGTCGTGGCGTATCGGCTCCCCAACACAGCGGAACAGCCTAACGCCGAGCCGCAGACCGCATCGTCACCCGTCAGGTGGGCGACCGTCAGGAAAGTGGCGTCGGTCAAGCCAGCCAGTGCGATGACACAGAGGAGCCCAAACAGAATGCGTCTCGATTGCGGCTCGCGCGCGGCCGATGTTTTCTCGCGTGTTTTTTTCATTTCTGCTTCACCTATGACTTTTTAGCTTCAGCGAGCACCCGGTCGATCGCTTCCTTGATCTGTTCCTGGGTAAAAGTGTTCCTTGCTTCGCGTCCGTTAAGGAAAAGGGTCGGCGTATTTTTCACCCCGCGAGCGGCTCCGGCCTCCCCATCCGCCATCACCCTGGCCTTGATCGCCGAGCTACGCGCGTCCAACTGGAATCGGACCGGGTCCAGCCCGATCGAATCGGCATAGGCCGCGAACAAGCGACCCGGGTCGCTGAATTTGCTCCAGCTCGATTGATACTGATAGAGCATGTCGTGCATCTCCCAGAAACGCCCCTGCAACCCAGCCGCCTCCGCCGCCATCGCCGCCTCAGCTGCGTGCGCGTGCATCGCCAGTGGGAATTCGTGAAAAATGACGCGCACCCGCCCTTCATATTCTTTTTCCAAGGCGCTGATCGCCTTCGAGGTCGTGGCGCAGGAGGGACATTGGAAATCTCCGTAAATCTCCAGCGTCACCGGCGCATCGGCCGGGCCGCGAACATGCAACGATGCATCCTCTTTCTCCTCAGCGGCCGCGGTCGGAGCGGTCGTCGGTTCCGAAGAAGCCGTTTCAGCGGACGCCGACTCTGCCGCCGCCGGTGAGGCAGTTCGCGAAACGGGAGCAGGTTTGGGAGTCGCGGCTGTCATCGGAGCCGGGACAGTTTTGACCCGGTAAACTGCGGTCGCGATCCCGACCGTGACCAGCGCTACCAGCGCGATAATGACAAACGGCCAGGCCCGCCTCATGGAAAACGAAGATCTGCCTGCATGGGCCGCGACTTTAGTCCGATCTGAGCCGGCTCAAAACAAAAAATCCGAATCGAGCCACGTTAGACTTTCGTTAGGCCAAAAGGCAGACGGGCATGGGTCCGCCTCCCCGGCGCGCGTTGCATTTCCGGGGCCGAATGTTAGCGTCGCCGCTCCGTCATGAGCCAGAATTACAAGGACACGCTCAACCTGCCGCAGACCGCTTTCCCGATGAAGGCCGGTCTCGCCACGCGCGAGCCCGAGATTCTCAAATCCTGGCAGGAGATGCGGCTCTACGAGCAAATCCAGGAGGCGCGGTCCGAAGCTGAGCTTTTCGTCCTCCACGACGGCCCGCCCTTCGCCAACGGCGACGTCCACATGGGCACGGCCCTGAACAAAATCCTCAAGGACCTGGTCGTGAAATCGAAAACGATGGCCGGTTTTCGCGCCCCCTTCGTTCCGGGCTGGGACTGCCACGGACTGCCGATCGAATACAAGGTGGTGAAGGAGACGCGCGGCCTCTCGCCGCTCGAAGTGCGGCAGCGCTCCGAGGCCTTCGCGAGAAAATTCGTCGACATCCAGCGCGAGCAATTCAAGCGCCTCGGCGTCTTGGGCGATTGGGATCATCCTTACCTCACCATGAATCCGGCCTACGAGGCCGAAATCCTCCGCGCTTTTGCGGTTTTCGTAGAGCGCGGGCTGGTTTACGAATCGATGAAGCCGGTCTTCTGGAGCACCGGCGCCCAGACCGCGCTGGCCGAGGCCGAAGTGGAATACCAGGACCGCCAGGACACCGCGGCCTACGTCAAATTTCCCATCGTCACCGGCGCGCTGAAGGGTCAGGCGAGCATCGTCATCTGGACGACTACGCCCTGGACGTTGCCGGCCAATCTCGCCATCGCCGTCCACCCCAAAGAGCGCTACGTCGTGCAGAAATTTGTGCGAGGCGCCGAATCCGAAACGCTGGTTCTGGCCGAGAAGCTCGTTCCCGAGTTCAGCGCCGCGACCGGTTTCTTTGTAGCCGGGGACGCTGTCCCCGGCCGGGCGGATGATCGCGCGACGAATCCGGGGACAGCGTCCCCGGCTACAACCGCTTTTCCCGGGAGCAAACTGGAAGGCATCGGCGCGCAACATCCTTTCCTGCCGAGGACGGCGATCGTTCTCACGGCCGATTTCGTCACGATGGACACGGGAACCGGCGCGGTCCACATCGCGCCCGGCCACGGCGATGATGACTACTCGTTAGGGAAGACCAACGGCCTTCCCATTCTCTCTCCGGTCGACGATCAGGGGCGCTACACCGAGGAGGTTGGTCTGCCGGAACTGGTCGGCAAATACGTTTTCGAGGCCAACTCCGATATCGTCAGGCTGCTGCGCGAGCGCGGCATGCTCGTGGCCGAAAATCCCTACCAGCATTCCTACCCGTATTGCTGGCGCTCAAAAACCCCGATCATCTTCCGCGCGGTCGAGCAGTTCTTCATCCGGATCGACGACCTGCGGGAAGCAGCGCTCGATGCGATCAAAAAAGTGACCTGGATTCCTGCCTGGGGCGAGAATCGGATCGCCGGAACGGTGGAATCGCGGCCTGATTGGGTCATTTCGCGGCAGCGCAGCTGGGGCGTCCCGCTTCCCGTTTTCTATTCCGCTGACGGCGCGGCCCAGCTCAACGCGGATTGGATCCGCAAGCTGGCCGACTTGGTCGCGCAACGCGGATCCAACGTGTGGTTCGAGCTCGATGACACCGCCCTCTCCCAGGAACTCGGCCTGCCCGAAGGCACCCGCCACCGCAACGACACGATCGACGTCTGGATCGACAGCGGCGTTTCGCACAAAGCCGTCTGCGCGACCAACCCCGCGCTGCGCGATCCGGCCGACATGTATCTGGAGGCGACCGATCAGCATCGCGGCTGGTTCCAATCGTCGCTCATGACGAGCGTCGCCTTGCACGACCGCGCCCCCTACAAAACCTGCGTCACGCACGGTTTCGTGGTCGACGTCGACGGCAAGAAAATCTCGAAGTCGAGCACCTACAGCAAGCCGATGGACGCGGGCCACTTCGTCGGCCGGCACGGCGCAGATATCGTTAGGCTGTGGGTCAGCAGCGTCAATTACACCGACGACGTCCCTTTCTCCGAAGAGATGTTCACCCGCCTGAGCGATACCTATCGGCGCATCCGCAATACGCTTCGCATCTTGTTAGGCAACCTGCACGATTATCCTGTAGGCGGGGACGTCGTCCCCGGGGGTGGAGGCGCCGCTTTTACCGAGCCGGGGACAGCGTCCACGGCTACAACGATAGAGCTCACCCTCGTCGATCGCTGGATTCTCGATCGCCTGCAAGGCGTGATCGATGAATGCCGCTCGGCCTATGCAAACTACGAATTCCACAAGGTTTATCACACCCTGAACCAATTCTGCGCCGTCGACCTGAGCAGTCTCTACGTCGATATCACCAAGGACCGGATGTATTGCGATGCGGTCGAGTCACCTCGCCGCCGCGCCACCCAGGCGGCGATGCACCAGATTTTCGACGCGCTCTGTCGCCTGCTCGCGCCGATCCTCGCCTTTACGGCCGAGGAAGCCTGGGGCTACCTCCCGGAGAAGAGCGGTTCGGTGCACCTGCAGTTATTTCCCGAAGCCCAGGGCAACTTGCGCGACTCGGTCGTGAGGGAACAAATGGAGGAATTGCTCAAGCTCCGGGGTGTGATTGGGCAGGCGATCGAAAAAGCGCGTCAGGATAAGCTGATCGGCAACGCCCTTGAAGCCGCCGTTGTGATGCGTTGCGACGTGAAGATCGCTTCCTTCCCCCAGACCGAGCTGGAGGAATTTTTCATTCTCAGCGACCTGACCCTGGAGGAGGGCGCGGAACCTTTTGTGACCATCGCCCAAACGCCTCACAAGAAATGCGCCCGCTGCTGGCGCCATCGCGCGGCCGTCGGCACGATCGAAAAGCATCCCGAGTTATGCGAGCGCTGCGCCGAAGTGGTGGAACAACGATGACGCGCCGCACCGATCTCCGGGGAGCGCACGCGTCCTGATGAAACTTTTCTTCTACCTCACCCTGCCGCTTTACGGGCTTGATCAAGTGACGAAATTTCTCGTCCTCCGCTTCGTCGATCCCTATCAACCCCGCCCCGTCATCCCCGATTTTTTCACCCTCGTGCATGTCACCAATACCGGCGCGGCCTTCGGCTCCTTCCGCAACAACAACGGTTTCTTCATCGTCCTCTCCTGCGTCGCCCTCGTCGTCGTCACCGTCCTCCTGGTGCGCCAAGGCCCTAACGATCCCTGGCGCCGCGTCGCCCTCGGCCTGCTCCTCGCCGGCATCCTCGGCAACCTGACCGATCGCTTCCTCCATGGCCACGTGATCGACTTCCTCCTCTTCGATCTGCACCTCCCTTTCGCCCACCCCTGGCCGGCTTTTAACGTCGCCGATTCCTGCATTTGCATCGCCGTCGTCTGTTTCATGATTTATTCTTTCCGAGATTCAAAGAAGGGCGCGGCGACCGATTCGCCCGGGTAGCGCACACGTCTCGTGTGCTGGTTGCGGCGTTTGAAAGCCCGGCCGTTGCTTCGCATCCGTTACGGCGCCGCGACGAACTTTTCGGGCCACGAACGCAGCAGTTTGAGCGCAGCTCAAGAGAAAGTTCGCGAACGCGAGACGCCTTCGCCAGCACACGAGACGTGTGCGCTACCCGAGCCTCGACAGCTCACGATGGACCGGCGACGTTAGGCCGTGAATCCGATGACGCCGATGCTCGCGACCGCGCGCACTTTGGTCGATCGCCTCCGCGCCGCCGGCCATGTCGCCTACTTCGCCGGCGGCTGCGTGCGCGATCTCGTCCGCGGCCAGACTCCCAAAGATATTGACATCGCGACCGATGCCCGCCCGGAGGACGTGCAAAAGATTTTCCGGCGCACCTATGCGGTCGGCGCCCACTTCGGCGTCGTGGTGGTGCTGGAAAACGAGATGCAATTCGAAGTCGCAACTTTCCGCGCGGATGGCGCCTACCTCGACGGCCGCCATCCGACCGCGGTCCACTTCTCGTCGCCGGAGGAAGACGCCCGCCGCCGCGATTTCACCATCAACGGCATGTTCTACGATCCGCCTAACGACAAGGTAATCGACTTCATAGGCGGCCGCGCCGACCTCGAGGCGCGCCTGGTCCGGGCGATCGGCGACCCGGCCCAGCGCTTTGCCGAAGATCATCTCCGCCTCCTGCGGGCGATTCGTTTTGCCACCGTCCTGGAGTTTGAAATCGAACCGCTCACCTGGGACGCGATCGTGCCAGCGAGCCACACCATCGGCCAGATCAGCGCCGAACGAATTCGCGGAGAGCTGGTCCGCATCTTCCTTTCGCCCCAGCGCGTCCGCGGCTGGGACC
>JALYOR010000224.1 GCA_030856765.1 Verrucomicrobiota bacterium
CGTCGAGATAAATCTGGCCCGCGGGAACGTAAAACCGGCCGCGGTATTGGCCTAACGAGTCGGACTCGTCCAGCTGCCGGGCGAGTTCTGATGATGGAGTTTGAGATTTCATGGAATGTCTGAAAAAGTGTGGTGGTCGCCGGACAATGCGTGGAGCGCGTGGCGACCCGCGCTGGCTGAGAGAGTAGTCCGCTCCCGTGGGGTTCACGGATGCGTCACTGCTGCGGTGACGTTAGCGACGCCAATAACCGAGCGTGGACCGCGGAGACAGCGGGTGCGCCGAGAGAGGCGTGTCGGTGTCGTGAAAGATGCAGTCCATGTTTATTAGCGGCGCCAATCTGCCGAGGAACAGCCGCCTGTCCAGAGCAGACTTGCGCGGGCGCACCGCATCACGGTTTGCGCAATGGGACGAAGAGGATCGGGATCGTCGTCTGTCGCAGGACGGCGTGACTGACCCCGCCGACGATGAGATCGAAGACCGCTCCGTGCCCGTGCGTCCCCATGACGATAAGCTCGGCGCCGACTCTTTCCGCTTCCTTAAGAATGCACTTCGCAATCTGTCCCTGAATGACGAGGGGCGTCGTCTCGATGCCATCCGCGCGAAATTCCTCGGCGTGCGCCTGCAGCGCACGGTGCTGCTCGCGGTATTCCTGCGCGACCTGGTCGCGGACGACGGGCGGGCCGGCTTCATATCCGACGAAAGCAGGGTCGGGCTCGGCGATATGGAGGAGGACAACGGAGCCGCGGCTGGCCTTGGCGGCGCGACGCGCGACGGCCAGCACCTGCGGCGTCGCTTCGCTGAGATCGACCGGGACCAGAAAGCGCATGCGTTATTTCTCCTCCTGCGCGGGTCGCTGCGACCAGCCGTATTCGCGCACCAGGATTTGATAAAGCGCCTCGGTGAAGCGTGCGCGTTCGTCGGTGGCGAGATGCGACCATTCCGGGAGCCGATAATTTTGCAGCTCGGGGTAATCCTGGAAATGAATCCCGCGCGACCCGGCGCCTAACAGCAGGACGTCCCAGGTTGCGCTGCGCGGAAACTCGCGGTTGTCATATTCGAGATATCGATCGGCCGTAGGTGCGCGCACGAACACAACCTCCACGCCGCGCGCGCGCAGCTTCGCCACCGCAGCCGCGGCGGCATCGACCTGTTTGGTAATCACCTTTTTCATCTCCTCGGGCCCGGAGAGCTGCATGACTTTATACGCTGGTTGGTCGAAGTCCTGCGCCCAAACCTTTTTGGCCAGCGTCTGGTACTGCGGATCATTCTCGACTTTGCTCCACATGTGAGTGTTCCGATCCGCTTCTTGCACCGAAAGTTTGCGCACCATGATCCCCGTCTGAACGCCTGCCCGAGCCGGCCAATCCTGACGGCGAAGCACGGTCATGAGGGCGAAGTCGGGATCGAAGAAGGCGAAAAATGGCTCGATCAAGTGCATCGAAAGCCATTGGCCGGCGCGCTGCGACAGTGTCTCGTCGCGGTAATACTTCTGGACGCTACCGCGGTAGGCGAAGCCGCTGAAGAAGACGTCCGAGGACACGCCGACGACGAGCCGGCCGGTGAATTTCGGATCGTTCGCCAGCTCCTCGAGCATGAAGATCGGCGACGTCCCTTCGAGCGCGAGCTGGATCGGGCGTTGCCCGGAAAGCCGCTGCCAGGTATCGAGATCGATATCGAAGAGAACGCGCGAGGAGCCGATCAGGACGGTGGCGTCCCCTTCCCCTTGATCGATGCGACGACGTTGCATTGCCCAAAGTCCGTCGCTGTTTTGGATTGAGGGCGTGGCGCCGTAAGCGCGCCAGGCCAGTTCCCAGGCGGTGATCGCGGCGAGAAAAAGAACCACCGCGGCCAGCGTCGCCCGGCCGAAATGCAGGGCGGGCGACGGCCGTTCAAAGGGCGCTTCAACCGGCGGCGGGTCGACCCACCCCGGCTCAGAATTGGAAGTAGATAAAGGCATTGCTTCCCCCCTGGGTAATTGCGATGGCGAATAGCATCAGGCCCCAAACCGCGCCGACGGCAAACGCAGGCCAGCGTTCCACCTCGGCGTGCAGCGCGCGGTTGCGCATGCGCCAATGCACCATCAGCATGGCCGCGATCGTAATCGTCGCGCTGAGCACAAACCAGCTCGTGAGCACCGGCGCACCCGTGCGCTCGATCCCGAGCATGCTGCGCAACATGCGGGCCGCGGTCGCGAAATCGCGCGCACGGAAAAAGACCCAGGTGATGTTGACCAGCGCGTAGGTGATCAGCGCGAGGGCGATCTTCGCCGGCAAGGTGCGCCAGATCGTGAGATGTCCGAGTCGCGCGGCGAGGAAACGTTCCGCGCTGAGATACAATCCGTGGAGACCGCCCCAGACGACGAAGGTCCAGGCCGCGCCGTGCCAGAGCCCGCCGAGCAGCATGGTCAGCATGAGATTGATGTAGGTCCGCCTCCGGCCTTTGCGATTACCGCCGAGCGGAATGTAAAGATAATCGCGCAACCAGGTGGACAACGAGATGTGCCAGCGCCGCCAGAAATCCGAAAAACCGATCGCCGCATAGGGGTAGCGAAAGTTATCGATGAGCGAGAAGCCTAACGTCAACGCGACCCCGATGGCGGTGGTCGTGTAACCGGCAAAATCGCAAAAAATCTGGCCGGAAAAAGCGAGCGTGCCGAGCCATGCATCGAGCGGATGGAGCAGTTCTTTGGTGGCAAATACCTTGTCCGAGACCGGCGCGAGGAGTCCATCGGCGACCACGATTTTTTCAAATAACCCGAGAGTCATGAGCATCAATCCCCCGACGAGCTGGGGCCGGGTCGCGGTTCTGGGCGTGGCGAATTGCGGGATGAGATCGCTCGGGCGCACGATCGGGCCGGCCACGAGCTGCGGGAAAAAGGTCACGAATAAGGCGAAGTCGAGGAACGAGTCGGCCGGCTTTGCGCGCCTGAGGTAGACATCGAGCGAGTAGGCCAGGGTTTGGAAGGTATAGAATGAAATGCCAACCGGCAGAATGATGTCCCACGACGGCGGCCGATAGGCGATGCCAAAACCGGCCAGCAAATGCGTGAAATTTTCCAGGACAAAGCCGCCGTATTTGAAATAGCCGAGGAGGCCGAGATTCCCCAGGAGCGAAACGAGCAGCAGCAGGCGACGGCGTCGCGTTCCTTCAGTGACGTAGAGACGTTTGGCGACGAACCAATCGAGCACCGTAGAGATCCAGAGCAGGATGACGAAGGGCGGATTCCATGCGGCATAAAAGAGATAGCTCGCGAGGAGGAGATTGATCTTTTTCGTCCGCCACGGCAGCGGCGCATATGGAGCGCGAGCACGACGGCGAAGAAGACGATGAACGTCAGCGAGTTAAAGAGCACGGGATGTGCGGGATGGATTGCAGGTCGCAGCTGGTTTGACGAGACAAAATTTTTGGGCCAGGCAAAGAGATGGG
>JALYOR010000227.1 GCA_030856765.1 Verrucomicrobiota bacterium
CTAGCCGAAATACTGATTCTTGAGTCCGACACGCGGGACAGTTTCATCGACCTGCCTGACGGGCGGCCGCTCTTCTTGGCTTGCCATCCGCGCCAACTTTTGCTCCGATCGGGTTCGAGTCGTTCCCGACGCCGCTTTCCCAACAATGATTTTCCCGAAATTTCCGCTGCTCCTAGCCTTAGACCCGTTATGAGACTGAAAACCATTTTTCTCGTTGTGTTGGCATTTAATGTGAACGTGTCGGCTCGCGCCGGCAGCGCCACTTGGAATGCCCTCCCGGTCGATAATGATTGGTATAACGCGGAGAACTGGACTCCAATGACCGTTCCGAACGGCCCTAACGATATGGCGACGGTCGGCTCCTCGACCGTGGGTCCGATTCTTTTCCCAGAGCACTCCGCGACGGAGCTGGACAGCTTGATCCTGCACGATGACGCCCAGGTTACTCTGGTCGGTTTTATCACCCTCATCTTCGGAGGAGCAGGCCTCTCGGGTGATACCTTCTCGAACGGGCCTGATTTGCAAGCCGGGAGCTCGCTGATCTTTCGTAACTCCGCGGTCTGCGGAATCGATTTTTATAACTACGGGTCGATCACTTTCGAGGACACCTCGTCGTGCGGTTATATCCGTAATCGGAACGAGATTACGTTTCGAGACAGCTCAGTGTCAGACGGAGTTGAATGCGACAGCGGATCGGTGACGTCATTTGAGGATCAGTCCGTTGCGCAAGACGCAGGCTTCAGCGTTGGCGGTGTCCTTTACTTCAATGATGACTCTACCGCGGATGGAGCATCGATCTCCGTGGGTGGAGTGATGGATATCAGTGGCCACAATCCGGGCGGCCTTGCGATCGAGCTGCTGGGATTCTCCGGCGGGGACATTTACCTTGGGAGCAATACTCTCTCCGTCACTAAAAGGGACGCCATCTTCAATTTTTCGGGCTCTTTCCACGACGGCGGCGTCTACGGTGGAGCCGGAGGATCTCTCACCAAGGTAGGGGGCTCTGAGGATATCCTTGGTTT
This sequence comes from Verrucomicrobiota bacterium, assembly GCA_030856765.1. GTDB lineage: Bacteria > Verrucomicrobiota > Verrucomicrobiia > Chthoniobacterales > UBA10450 > Palsa-1392. Next base: position 1,023 of record JALYOR010000227.1, read on the forward strand.
GACTGGTGCGAGTGACTATTCGGGTGGCACCTTTATCGAAGGCGGAGTCCTGCTCATCAAGAACACGACAGGCTCCGCCACCGGCTCTGGGCCAGTCCAGGTGAACGAGGGTGTTCTAGAAGGTGGTGGGACAGTGACCGGCCCGGTCATCATCGGTGCGAAAGGCGCCATCGTGCCCGGCAACGGCAAACCGGAGGCGGTGACATTTGTCATCACAAACAGCCTGGAACTGACCCCGCATTCCCAATATCGTTGCGGCATCGACAGTCAGAAGGGTCGGACGGCCAGGATTCGCGCGCGAGGGGTTACGATTCAACGGGGCGCGGCCATAAAGTTTAGCGACCGCACTGGTGGTCAGTTCGCGGTGGGCCGCTCCTTCACAATCATCGATAACACTTCCAACGCCCCAATCGCAGGGACTTTTCGAAAGCTGCCGGAGGGCAGTACGGTCACTGTCGGTAACAACATTTATGAGGCTAGCTACAGTGGCGGTGGCGGAAATGATCTCACGCTAACTGTGGTGGAGTAGATATTCTGGACGATTGGTCGCGGCCCTCGGACGCTCCGGTTGAGAGAGCACAGGAAATCTATCAGTAGTTCGCGCTCGTTCGTTCTGCGCGAGATTCCAAGATCACCCCCCTTTTCTCTCTGCTCAACAAGGGACGCCAACATGCGCCGACCGACCCTGGCTTGCGCCCGCCGGTTGGATCCTGGTGGCCATTGCCATGGCCAGGTTCGTCTTTGCGTCAGGAAATATCTCGGCTGCTGGTGAGCGGGCGAGGCAGACGCCCGGCCGCCTCACCATCGTGCGCTCGCCCAACATCGGTCCGCAAATCGTCGGTCTGGAAATCGATGGCGTGCAAACGGCGCTCATCCGCGGCCTGCGGTGCTCTGAATCGGGAGCGAGATCCTGAAGCCGACCCCGCCCGGGAACCTCAAACCAACGTCTGCATCGACAGCTTCGGCTCCGACCGACTAAGCTGGCGAGATGAAAACAAGTCGGTTGGCGTGCCTGCTTCTCTTGCTCTGTGCCGTCGCGGCCTGGCCCACGTTGGCGGAACAGAGTGACACCGCACGAGGACCATTCGCGGAGATCAAAACAAAGGCGGAAAGCGGTGACGCGGAATCTCAGTTCCAGCTCGGGCGTCGCTACGACAAAGGCGAAGGCGTGCCTCGGGATTTGGTCGAGACGGCGAAGTGGTATCGCAAGGCGGCGGAGCAAGGTCTGGCCAAGGCTCAAGACAATCTGGGCGTGTGTTATGACCTTGGCGAAGGAGTAGCGCAAGATCATGCCGAGGCGGCGAAGTGGTTTCGCAAAGCCGCCGACCAGAACCTCGCGCGGGCGCAATCCAATTTGGGCAACTCTTACGAACGTGGGACCGGCGTGGCGCGTGATGCGGTCGAGGCGGTGAAATGGTATCGCAAAGCGGCCGAACAAAATTACGCTCTTGGCCAGTTCAATCTCGGACTCTGTTACGCCACCGGCGAAGTCGTTAAACAGGACTATGTCGAGGCGGTCAAATGGTTTCGGAAGGCGGCCGACCAGAATCTGGCGGGGGCGCAGGATACGTTAGGCGATTGCTCGGCAATGGGTGTAGGAATGGCCAAAGACGAGGCACAGGGGGTGACCTGGTACCGCAAGGCGGCCGAGCAGGATTACGCCAAAGCGCAATATCATCTCGCGCTCTGCTACGATCGGGGACAAGGCGTAACGAAGGAACCGGCCGAAGCCTATAAGTGGTCGCTGTTGGCGATGAGGAAAGGCCATGAGAAAGCGAAGGCGCTCGTCGCCGCACTGCAAAAGGAAATGACGCCCGCGCAGATCGCGGAGGGCGAAAAGCGGGCAGGCGACTTCCAGCCGCGTCCGGCGGCATCTCCCTAAGCGCAGATAAGGAGGTAGGGGACGGGTTAGAACTGACCAGTCCCCCGCGATTTTTGCCGGACGCGAAGGGTCAGCGATCGGATTGCAGGATCTTCTTGAGCGACGAGCCGTCGTCGTAGCGAATGTCGCTGATTTTCCAGCCGTCGCCCGTGTGCGTGAGCACGTAAACGAGGCGGGCGGGTTTGCCGAGGTTTTTGAAGCGAACCGTGACTCGCGTTTCGCCTTTTGCGGTTTCCGGCGGCGAGATCGTGAAGCCTTTGATCTCGATGTCCTGCGCGTTGTAAAACGGATCTCCATCGAGACGGCCGACCTCAACCTTCGCTTCCCGCCTGTCGCGCAAGTAGAGCTTCATCAGCTCGCCGTCGAAATAGCGGCTTAGCAGCTTTGTTTCCTCGATCGGTCGTGTTTCGAACGATGCGCTTGATAGAGCTGCGCGACTACATCCTGGCGGTCGGGTCCGCCGCGATCGCAGTCGCGCGCGCAAGCCTTTGGGAAAAGGAGCGGACCTGGACGCCGAAAGATGCCGAGTTTACGGTGAGATATGAACCGCCTTTCGGGCTTCGTGACGCTTCATCCCTACTTCAAGGTGCCTCCGGACAAGCTGGACTCCCTGAAGGCGATCCTGCCGGAATTTGCTGCGAAAACTCGCGACGAAACGGGGAACCTCTTCTATGAGTTCAGCATCAACGGCGACGAGGTTTTCTGTCGTGAAGGCTACGTGAATGCCGAAGCGCTGCTCGCGCACCTGGAGAACGTGAGCGGCATGCTCGCAGCGGCGGTCTCGATGGCCGAGCTGGCGCGCATTGAAGTGCATGGACCAGCGGAGGAACTCGCGAAGCTGAAAGCACCGCTCGCGCATCTCAATCCCATCTGGTTTACGCTGCACCGCTGGAGCTGGGGCGACATCATTTGACGGTTGGATTGTCGGGAGCAGCGAGTGTCGTCATTGTCGCAGACGGCCGATCATTTGTCGGAGAAGACTTCCTCGATTGGGATTTTGAAGAGTCGGGCGATCTTGAACGCCAGCGGTAAGCTGGGATCGTATTTCCCGGTCTCGAGCGCATTGATGGTCTGACGAGAGACGCGGAGTTTATCGGCGAGAGCGTTTTGCGACCATTCCCGCGCGGCGCGAAGTTCGCGGAGCTGATTTCTCACCGGTAGCGAAAAGTCGAGATGGAAACGCCGATGCTCCAGAGGATGAACATGATCAGGTAAACACCCCCGATGCCAAGGCCCTGCGGATAATTCACCAGCCGGATACCTTCCGCCCTGAAGATGTTCATTGCCGTCATCACGACGAGCGTCCCGACCAGGGCAAAACCGAGCCCTTCGATTTGAATCCGACGCTGCAGCTCATCCATCTGCCAGAACGATTTAAGCAAAGTGCGCAGATAGAGGATGCCCGGCAACAACGGGGCCAGCGTGATGGCGACGCGGGTCCCCGGCGACCAGTCGGCATGATGTTTCAACAGCCAGAGCGAGATGAGATAAGTGAGCGTTGTCCCGGCCAGCCAGAGAATCCCGGCAATGGTACGATTACACGTGGTAAAGCGTGCGTGGCTTTGTTCCGGGTCGGAGTTTGTGGTTGCGATATTCATGAGAGCTATGGTAAAGCATGCTTTACATATGTCAAGCACGCTTTACACGAAGAATTCGCCCGGGAAGAGCCGGGATGGAACCAGCCGGGGCAAGGGGCGCCCGGCGCCGAGTTCGCGTTGGGCGAAACTCGACGCCCCACGTGCGTTCCCGCCGAGGAAGCGTTTTTGAGGTGATGTCGCCCAAGGCCAATAGTTACAGCAGGCGATTTTTCTTGATCTCGAGCGGCGTCCTCGGCGAAGATGGCATTCCATGGAAACACTCAATCACTCCAAAGCCGGGCTGTTACGGCGTATCGTTGGTGCTCTTTTTCTCGCCGCCGCAGTGGCGGCCGCGCTCGGGGCGGTCGCTTCGTCGCGCGCCGTGAGCCAGTCGAGCGGGCCTGGGCAGGCCGCCGCGCTGCGCAAGATCGCGCCGTGGGTGACTGAACACACCGCGGGCGGCAAGCAGGCCGAGTTCATGGTTGTGCTGGCCGACCAAGCCGATCTGAGCGGCGCCGCCGCGCTGAGCACGAAAAGCGAAAAGGGCCGGTTCGTGCGGGATGCCCTGTGGAATAAGAGCGAGGCGACGCAGGGCCCCATCCTGCAATGGCTGCGGGAACGCGGCCTCGAGTATCGGCCTTTCCATATCGTGAATGCTATTTTGGTGTAGGGCACCCGGGAGATCGCGGAGACGCTGGCCGCGCGCGCGGACGTGGCGCGGGTGGAGGGCAATCCCCAGATCAAGAATTCGTTGCCCCAACCGGGGCCGACTGAGGAACGCCCGGTGCTACCTAATGCGCCGGCGACGATCGAGCCGGGCATCGTTTACACGAATGCGCCTTCCGTGTGGGCGGAAGGCTTTACCGGACAAAATATCGTGATTGCCAGCGCCGATACCGGTGTGCGGTGGACGCATAACGCACTCAAGCCTCATTACCGCGGCTGGAACGGCGCGACCGCGGATCATGATTTTAACTGGCACGACAGCATCCACACCGGCGGCGGCAGTTGCGGGCCAAACTCCCTCGTGCCTTGCGATGATTTCTTCCATGGCAGCCACACCACGGGCACGGCGATCGGCGACGATGGCTCCGGCAACCAGATCGGAATGGCGCCGGGCGCAAAGTGGATTGCCTGCCGGAACATGGACCAGGGCATAGGCACACCCGCCAGATACATCGAGTGCATGCAATTTTTCCTTGCGCCGACTCCGGTGGGCGGCGGAACGGGTGACCCGAGCAAAGCACCCGATATTACGATTAACTCCTGGGGTTGCCCGACCTCGGAAGGTTGCTCGGTAAATACTCTTCAGTCCGCGGTCGAAGCTCAGGCCGCTGCTGGCATCATGATGGTGGTCGCGGCGGGGAACGCTGGATCGAGCTGTTCCACGACGGTCGATCCTCCGTCGTTCTATGCGGCGTCCTACACGGTCGGGGCCTTGAATACGGGCTTTGACACGATTGCGTCCTTTAGCAGCCGCGGCCCAGCCACCGTCGATGGCAGCAACCGGACGAAACCGGATATCACTGCTCCGGGCACCAACACGCGCTCGGCCAGCAACTCTTCGGATACGGCCTATACGATTGCCAGTGGCACATCAATGGCGACTCCGCATATCGCCGGGGCCATGGGTCTGCTTTGGTCGGCTCGTCCCGAGCTCCAGCATCAAATCGATGCGAGCCGGACACTTTTGGATGACACGGCTCATGTCATCTTGTCCACCCAATGCGGTGCGGCGGGGCCGCCTAACAACGTCTACGGATGGGGCCGCGTCGATATTTTGGCCGCAGTCGATGCAGGTGGTGGCGGAGCCATTACGCTCGACGCGCGTGCGCGCAGCGCCCAGTCTGGTAGGACCACTGTCACGCTACGATGGGATCCGGCCGACGGCGGCGATATCAATGTCCTGCGCAATGGCGCTGTCGTTCAGACGACCGCAGACGACGGCAGCACCAAGGACAACCTGCTCAGAATGACCGGGACATTCACCTACCAGGTGTGTGAGACGGACTCCAGCACCTGCTCAAACGAAGTCCAGGTCACAGTGCCTTGATGGGATGTAGGGTCCGCAGCACCGAACTGAACCAGGCAAAAGCAGAGTAGCCATCTGAGCTTCACTCGGAAGCTGTCTTTGAAGGCTAGGCCGCCTTCGCCTTCGCAGCGAGAATTTGAGGCAACAAGATGTCCCGGACGTAGTGCCAGTAGGGGACGAACTCAAAGAGCTTCACGCGCGGCGCGTTCCGCGGCCTGCAAATCAGGCGCGGTTCGGTTTAGCTGCGACCAGGCAATGTTCACCAGCACTCCGCCTCGCCCCCGGACGGCTCGAGACGATCTGTCGATCTCGCTTCATTCTGCCGCGCCAACCCCAGACCTTTTTCGTATGCCGCCAGCGCTTTTTCCTGGGAAGAGGACTCGACTCGCGCCGTTAATCGGTAGCGGGACGAAGCGAACGCGCAGGCCGTTTCGCCCAGACAGCGGATGAAGGTAGAGAACTTCCGCGTTGTGCCGCGAACCGGGATGAGTAGTTTTCGCCTTTACTCGCCCATGCCAGCCGAACGTGCCATTTCATGCGACCGAATCTGCGACCAATTTTGGATGCACGAACGGACACGCTCCCACAGCATTCACGAGGAAAAACGTAGCACGCACCGCTAGCTCAATTGGCAGAGCAAGTGACTCTTAATCACTGGGTTGTTGGTTCGATTCCAACGCGGTGCACTTCACGACGGTTCCGGGCAATCTGCATCGACCGCTGAACCGGCTTCGGTGTATTGCTGCGCGATCGGCATCCGTCGGCCGACACCGAAGGCGCGGCTGGTGACCTTGATCCCCGGAGCGGCTTGGGCGCGCTTGTATTCGTTCAGATCGACCCGGCGCTGAATCCAGTGCACGGTTTTCTCGTCGAATCCCTCGGCGACGATTTCGTCCGCGCTTCTGTTTTCTTCCACGTAGAGATGCAGGATGCGATCGAGCACATCGTAGGGCGGGAGAGAATCCTGATCGACCTGACCGGGTTTCAGTTCCGCGCTGGGCGGTTTTCTAAGCGTGGAGACGGGGATGATTTCGCGGTCGCGATTGATCCAGCGCGCCAAGTCGTAAACGAGCGTCTTGGGCACGTCGCTGATGACGGCGAGGCCGCCCGCCATGTCGCCGTAGATCGTGCAGTAACCGACCGCGAGTTCGCTTTTGTTGCCGGTGGTGAGGAGGAGATGACCGAACTTGTTCGAGAGCGACATTAGAATCATTCCGCGCAGGCGCGATTGCATATTTTCTTCCGTCGTGTCCTCGGCCAGCCCGGCGAAGATTTCCTGGAATTGCGCTTTGAAGGCCGTGAAAGCCTCGGCGATGGGAATCTGCACGCACTCGATCCCGAGAGTGCGCGCGAGGACGAGGGCGTCGTCGATGCTGCCGGGCGAGGAGTAAGGGCTTGGCATGGAAACGCCGAGCACGTTATCTTTGCCTAACGAATCGGCGGCGATGGCGGCGACGACCGCGGAATCGATGCCGCCGCTCAGCCCGAGCACGGCAGACTTGAAGTTGCACTTGGCGAGGTAATCGCGCACGCCTAGCGAGAGCGCGCCGTAGAGTTCGGCCATCTCATCCGGCGGCTCGAGCGCGATGGCGGCCGTCGTGTCGGTTTCGACGATCGCTTCTGCAGTTTGGAAGGAAGGCAGTTGTGCGATCAGTTCCCCGGAGTGGTTGAACGCGATCGAGCTGCCGTCGAAGACCAGCTCGTCATTGCCGCCCACGACGTTGCAGTAGACGATGGGCCGCTGATGGGCGCGAGCCAGCGCCGCCACCATTTCCTTCCGGCCACTGAGCTTGTGCAGGCCAAACGGCGAGGCACTGATGTTGAGGATGATCTCGGCGCCGCGCTCTGCCAGAGCGCCGACCAATTCCGTGTCGTAGAGGGCACGAGGCAAATATTCCTGCGTCCAGATATCTTCACAGATTGTGACCCCGACCTGGCGTCCGGCGACGGTGAAGATCTCACCGCCTCGCCCCGGCTCGAAATACCGATCTTCGTCGAAGACATCGTAGGTAGGCAGGAGGGTCTTGAAAGTTTTGCGGATCGGCTGCCCACGCTCAAGCAAGGCGGCGGCGTTGAAGAATGGTTTGCCGCGGCCTTCGTTGCGATCGACGTAGCCGACCAGCAGCGGCACTTCGCCGATGCAGCGGTGCAGGCGCTCGATCGCTTCGAGATTTTGCGGCACGAAGCGCGACTTGAAGACGAGGTCCTGCGGCGGATATCCGGTGGTGGCGAGTTCCGGTGCGAGCACCAGTTCGGCCCCGGCGGCGGCAAGGCGCTCGTAGGCGCCGATGATTTTGTCGAAATTACCGCGCAAATCTCCGACCGTCGGATTGATCTGGGCGATGCCGATCCTCATGCTGCTGCCGCAGGTTAGCTGTGCGCTCGCGGCCGGGCAAACGGCTTTGCGTTCAGGGATGGGCGACGAGCGAGCTGGCGTCTTTTTTGTAGCCGGCGTTGAGCGCGTCATCCGCCCCTTCCACGAAGATCTTACCCCACTGGATGAGGCAGGCGACGCAGAAACCGGCGACCGCGCAGATTATCACTTTTTGCAGGAAGGTCGAATGCATTTGCTCCCCCTTTGGTGAGCAGGAGCAATGCCACTGGGCGGAGAGGCGTGCGGACCTACCAAAAGCCCCATTGCCGGGTCCCGACAATCCAAATCCCCAGGGCCAGATTCGTTAGCGCGTGAGCCAGGACGCAGGCGCCGAGACTCTTCGTTCGATAGGCGACAAGGTTGTAGAGGGCGCCAGTAATCAGCGCGGCCGGCCAATCCGCCCTCGAGTGGGAGAACATGAAAGCCAGCGCCACGACGAGAAAAGAGAGCCAGGAAAAGGCGCCGAAGGGGACCGCGTCGAACTTCTCCGAGATGAGGAATCGAAGCAAGAACCCCCGCCAGAATATCTCTTCCACCAAAGGCACCACCACCACCAGGCGCAGGAAGCGCAGCCCGAGCGTTGTCCAGTAGAGTCCCGGCTCGCCGGCCAGCCTCTCGGGATTGAAGCCGTCCACCCGCGCCGGAAAACCGAGGAACTGCTGCGGCGCGATCCAGAGCACGAAAACAAGCAACCCAATCCCGAACGCGAAACCTAACCGACGCCAGCGAAATGGTTCGTATTCCCGCCGGAACCAAAACAGGAGTCCCGCGCAGAGAACAGTCTGGAGCGGATAAATCCAATACTCCGGCGCGGCCCGCCAGAGCGACGCCCCGTCGGTTTGGCGCAGCGCACTTTTCACAGCGAGCAATCCGATGAAGAGAAACATCGGGAGCGCGTAAGCGAGCAGCTTCCGGGTCTGGGGCGCCGCGGAGGTCCCGGAGTCATTCATCCGCGCAAGCTAGCCAGCGCGTTCTGCAATGGGAGCAAAAAGTCGCCCGGCGGCCCACATCACTCGTTGCGCGCGGCGGTTGACGGGCCAAGATTCGCCCATGTCCGAACCCGAGGAAGCGCAGTCAGCAGCTCCGCCCCCAGCCGATCCTGACATCCTGGCCAAAATGCTCGAGATCGAACTGATCGCGAAACGCGCTGCCTGGGAGCGGGCGCGAGCGAATCGCGGTCGTTGGCGCGCTCTCAGTCTGCTCTTTCTCCTCGTCGTCGTGCTCGGAGGAATCGCAGCCTGGTTTTATTTCAGCACGGAGATGCGCGAGCGGGGGAACAATCCGCCCCCCAGGCAGATTGAGCCCGATCGTTAGGCTGGTCGCTGTGATCCGACTGGCAACCTTTTCCGGGATGTGCGACGAGTGACGCCGGCCGGCGCTGCCTCGTCGCACGCATTTCGGCACGGATTTCACGATGGATTCACTGCAGATCGTCCACCTCGAGACTAACGACACCGATGCCGCGCTCGCCGCGGAGGAATTGCGAAACGGCGGCATCGACCACGAGTTGATCCGGGTGCGGAATGCTATCGAGCTCCGCGAGCACCTCGCCCGGGGGCCCGTGGATATCATCCTGGCCGATCCCAGTTGCCCGGAATGCGATGGAATGGATACCCTCGCGCTCGCCCGCGGGTTGCACCCCGCGGTTCCGATCATTTTCGTCGCCGAGGATGATGGGCAGAGCCGTGAGAAAGCCTTGTTCCGTGCGGGGGCAACCGACTTTCTCTTCAAGAATCATCTCCCCAAGCTCACCCCGTTCATTCGCCGGATCATCCAGGAAGCCCGCACCCGGCGCGATCTCCAGCAGGCGCGGCAGGAATTGCTTCATGGCTCCGAGCTGCTCGACCTGGCCAACGACGCCATCGTGATTTCCGACGCCGCCGGGAAGGTTTCTTATTGGAATCGGGGAGCGGAACGGATGTATGGCTGGTCGCGAGCGGAAGCGACCGGACAGGATGTGCATGCCCTGATCCAGACCGGGCCGCCTCCAGCCCTCGCGGAGGTCGAGCGCGTCTTGCACGAAAAGCAGCATTGGGAGGGCGAGATTCGCCAGAAGCACAAAGATGGCCGGGAAATGGTCGCCTCCACCGGCTGGACCCTGCAAGGCACCGGTCCCGAGGCCTCTCTCCTCCAGATCAGCATCGACGTGACCGATCGCATCCAGGCCGAGGAGGCGCTGCGCCAGAGCGAGGAACGCTACCGTCGCTTTGTCGACGAGGATCTCACCGGCAACCTCATCATGTGCTCCGACGGCAGCATCGTGGCCTGCAACCCCGCTTTTGCGCGCATCTTCGGCTTCGACTCCGTCGAGAAGGCCCAGGCAGCGAATTTTCTCTCCCTCCTCCACAACAAGAACGAAGGCACCGACCTGATCGCCAGCCTTCGCCCTCACGCAAGCTCCGAGCGCGAAGAACTCGAGATGCGGCAGCCGAGCGGCGAGACCGTTTTCGTCGCGGCCAAATTTACCGGGACCTTCGATGCCGATGAGCGGCTGATCGAAGTGAAGGGTTACCTCTTCAACGACACCAAGCGCAAACGCCTCGAGCAACAGCTCATCCAGGCGCAGAAAATGGAAGGCCTCGGCGTCCTCGCCGGCGGGATCGCGCACGACTTCAACAACATCCTGGCCATCATCCTCGGTTACACCTCCCGGCTGGAAGAATGGAAGAAGCATCCCGAGCAGATGCCCGAATCGATTAAAGTCATTCGGGACGCCGTGGCGCGCGGAGCTTCGCTCGTGCAACAACTTCTCACCTCCGCCCGCCAGACCGATTCCCATTTCGCCTCACTGGACCTCAACGCCGTCGTGCAGGAACTCGACCGGATGCTGGCCGCGACCTTCCCGAAGACGATCAACTTCATCCAGCAACTGCAGCCCAACCTCCCGCCGGCCAAGGCCGACCGCAGCCAGATCCATCAGGTCCTGCTCAACCTCTGCGTGAACGCCCGCGACGCCATGCCGCATGGCGGCAGCATCACCCTGGCGACCGGTGTCTGCTCTGGCGCTGAGTTGTGCGAATCGTTCAGCGGGGTCAACGCCGAGC
>JALYOR010000304.1 GCA_030856765.1 Verrucomicrobiota bacterium
CTCCGCACCGATAGCCGGAAGAAGCGCGACATGCCCCAGGGGCTTTGGCAGAAGTGCCCCGGCTGCGGCGAAGTCGTGCACGAAATCGAGCTGACCGAGAACGACCGCGTTTGCCCGCGGTGCGAATATCACTTCACCATGTCGGCCCAAGATCGGATCGCGAACCTGTGCGATCCGGATAGCTTCGTCGAACTCGATGCCGGCCTGGCTTCGATCGATACCCTCAAATTCCAGGGACAGGCCAGCTACAAGGATCGCCTGCGCAAATACCAGGACAGCACCGGCCTGCTCGACGCCGTCCTGAGCGGTCACGGCCTGATCGAAGGCTACAAGGTCGCGATCGCGGTGATGGATTTCAGTTTTCTCGCCGCCACCATGGGATCGGTGGTGGGCGAACGCATCACTCGCGTGATCGAATACGGCACCGCCAAGCGCTGCGGCGTGGTGATCGTGGCGGCTTCGGGCGGCGCACGGATGTATGAAGGCATGCTCAGCCTCATGCAGATGGCCAAGACGAGCGGCGCCCTCGCCCTGCACGCCGCCGAGAAACTCCCCTTCATTTCCGTCCTCACCAACCCCACCACCGCCGGAGTGATGGCGAGCTTTGCATCGTTAGGCGACGTCATCATCGCGGAGCCGCGGGCGATGGTCGGATTCGCCGGCCCGCGCGTGATCAAGGAAACGACCCACCAGGATTTGCCGGAGCGTTTCCAGACGGCGGAGTTCCTCGAGGAGCACGGCCTGGTCGATCTCATCATCCACCGCAAAGCCTTGCGCGCACAGCTTTCGCAACTGCTCGCCTACTTCTCCGCCACGCACTAACGCGCCGCGGCCGTCCCGGTGAACTCATCTCCTTACCGGGAAGCGCTTGCCTGGCTCTTCGGGACCCAGCGTTTTGGGATCAAACTCGGGCTCGAGAACATCCACCGGCTCCTCGCTGCCCTCGATTTGCCTCGGCCTAACGAGCGCGTCATCCACGTCGCCGGAACGAACGGCAAAGGCTCCGTCTGCGCGCTGCTCGATTCCGTTAGTCGCGCCGGCGGTTATCGGACCGGGCTCTTCACCTCGCCTCACCTCGTCACCTTTCGCGAACGCATTCAGGTCGACGGCGAAATGGTTTCCGAGTCTGACGCGGCCCTCGGCCTAACGACCATTCGCCAACTGGTGGCGGCTTGGGATCCGCATCCCACTTTTTTTGAAATCGTCACCGCCCTCGCCCTCGCCCATTTTCGGAAAACGAAAACCGAGATCGTCATCCTCGAAACCGGAATGGGCGGCCGGCTCGACGCCACCAACGCCGTCCCTTCCGTCGTTTCCGTCCTCACCCCGATCGATCTCGATCACCAAAAGTGGCTCGGGAAGACTCTGCCCGAGATCGCACGCGAAAAAGCCGGCATCATCAAACCGGGGGTTCCGGTCGTCTCCGCGCGGCAATTGCCCGAGGCCGAGGCCGTCATCCGCGCCCGCGCGGCGGAAGTTGGCGCGCCGCTCGATTTCGTTAGGCAACCTTTCACGCGCCTGCCGATCGCCTTGGCCGGAACTCATCAGCAGGAAAACGCCTCCCTCGCCCTCTCCGCCTTGCACACCGCCCGCATCGAGGTCAGGGACGACGCCATCGCCGAAGGGCTCGCCACCGTGGTTTGGCCGGCACGGTTTCAGCACTGGGAGGAGCGCACCATCATCGATGGCGCGCACAACCCGGCCGGAGCGGGTATTCTCGCCCGGACCTGGCAAGACACTTTCGGAAACCAAAAGGCGACCGTGCTGCTGGCCGTTCTGCACGAGAAAGACGCCGCGGCCATCTGCGCCGAGCTTGGGCCAATCGCGCGGCGTTGGTTGCTCCCGGCCATCCGGAGTGCGCGCGCCCTCGCGCCAGAAGAGTTGCGCCGCACGATCCAGGAACAATTCCCCGACGTCCCTGTCGCCACTCAGCCTTCCTTCGCCGACGCTTGGGAAGAAGCACAGCGCGACTCCGCGCCCATCCTCATCACCGGCTCGTTACATTTCGCCGGCGAAGCCCTCGCTCATCTGCGCGGCGAACCGGCCGCCTTTGAAGAGTGCCTGCAGTAAGAAAATGAATGCACCGTTTTGCCTTGCGGCCGCGGAGCAGCACTTGAAAAATCCATGAGGATGAAATTCCCCGCCCGCTTCGTATCGCTCGCGCTCCTGCTCGGGACCGGACTTGCTTTGGCCGAGGAGAAGAAAGTCGAATTCCAAGGCAAGGTCTCGGAGGTCGATCTCTCCGCCAAGACCATCACGGTGCGCGCCGGAAAGAAGGACTTTGTTTTCCAGATCGATCCACAGCGCTGTAAGGTCGTGAAAGACGGCTTCTATCCGTCCATCCCGGGCGCGCAAACACCGGCGCTGAAGAGTGCGCGGGCTGGAGATTCGGTCGTAGGCACATTGGTGGTCGAGAACAACCAGCCCGTCGTGACCGAACTTTACCTCACGACCAAACCCGAGCCGGGCGTGCGGGTAAAGGAAGAGCACGGCCACATTATCAGCCCTTACCATTTTATCAGCCCGCTCAGCCACACCACGGTCGGCCACGGTGCGATCGATGTGCGTGGTTATGCCCGTGGCTCGATGCTGGTGGACCAAAACACCGGCAAGATTTTTCGCGTCCCCTAGGTCAGGAGCGCCTCCTTGGAGGGCGACCGCTTCGGTTGCCCAGGTCCGGGGCAGGCGGAGCGCCCGCCCTACAATTCTCGTCGCGGATGAGGAAATCGAACAAAGGCCATCCCGTCGCCAGGAGGAAGCTGAGCAGGAGAGCGACCGCGCCGAGGCAGACGAGGTTCAGGCCGAGGTTGGCGAAAAAGAGATAAGCCAGCGGAGCGAAGAGGATGACGGTCGGGAAGGCCGCCAAAAGCGCGCAACCGGCTCGGACCGCCGGTCCAGGCGCGCGCAGACCGAGGAGCCAACTCCCCACCCCGAGCAGGGCCGGCCACTGCAAGACGTAGCTGGCTCCGGGCAGCAGGCAAAGAACGAGCACGGCCAGCAGCGTCGTCGCGATCAGCAATCCCCCACAGAGAGTTTGGACTCCGAGTTTTCTGCTCAGCCAGCCGAGCATGATGCCGCCGATCACCAACCCAAGAGCGACAAGGCCGGCGAAACAGAGCTGGTTAGTCGGGCCGTCGTCCTGGCCTAACGAGCCGCCGGCGGCGAAATTGATCGCGCTCCAGGCCGCCAGCATCCCGCCGCCCACCACGAGCAGGAGAAGAAAGAACGCCCCGAGACTCGCGAGACTCACCTTCAGCCCATCGCGAGCTCCGCGCAGGTACGCGACGACGAGCAGCACGACGGTCACTGCAGCCAGCAGCCAGGCACCCCAGACGGGGTAGAAGAGAAGGCGCGCGCCGAGCCAATTGAAATAAATGCAGTCCGGTTTTCGCACCTCGCTGAGCGGGAGACGGCCAAAGTGGCGCGCCAGCGCGAGAGTGTTCGCGCCCATCTGCTGAACGCTGCGCGGATCGAGGTTCGCCACGGTATCGTGCGCGGAATGATAATTCTTCACCGTCTCGGTGAAGGCGAAATTGAGAGCGCCCACCCCGCTCTTTTTCAATTCGGTCAGGTCGGTGTCGTTAGGCATGAGCTTGTAGAATGAGTACATAAGAGAGGAGGCCATCGGATAAGGCGCGGCGCGGGCAAACTCGGGAATGAGCCAGCCGTTTTGATCGCTCGTTTCAAACATCAGCGCGGGTCCCGAGCTGCCGCGCGCCTCGAGATTCATCACGATCCCCACCCGGCTGGAGAGATCGGGGTGATCGGCGACGAATCCGGCCGCGCCGAGCAACCCCGCCTCTTCGCCATCGGTGAGAAGAATCAGAAGGTCATTCGCGAGAGGCGGACCGGCCCGCACCGCGCGGAGCGCTTCCAGAATGGAAGTGACGCCTGCGCCGTCATCCGCTGCCCCGGGACCGGTCGGGACCGAATCGTAGTGCGCCGCCAGCATGACAGCGCGGTGATTGTCCGTCCCGGGCAAGGTGGCGACGATGTTTTGCACCTCTCCTTCCCACTCGCGTTTCCCGCGAGTATGCCGCCCGGTTGTTTTCTCGATCCGGACCTCCGCGCCAAGAGCGCGCAGGGTTGCGACCAAATATTCGCGCGTCCGGTCATTCGCCTCGCTCCCAGTCGGATGCGGTCGGGTGGCGAAGTGCGGCAAATGAGCAATCGCCCGCCGCGCAGAGAATTGATCTGCGGCCGTCTTAGGACCGAGCGCGGCCGGCGGGCGCATCCCGTAAAGACCCAGCCCCGCGGACAGGACGAGCGCCAACCAAAGACTGACACGCAGAATCAAGAAGTTGACTCAGTTTTGATTTCGATCCGGGGAAAAAGCGGCGTCGGCTTGCCCAACACATGGCCATCGGGCAGTCTCCCCCACTCCGCCTCGGCTAACGAGAAGCGTTCTTCTTTGCCGGCCAGCTCTGGCTCCATCTTCCAATTGAGTTGGTTGAAAATACCGTGCGCGGCTTTCGGGAGGACCGGTGAGATGAGGATGGCGACGATACGGAGAGACTCGGCGAGTTGATAGAGGAGCGAATCGAGCTTGGCGGCCTGGGCCGGGTCCTTAGCCAGAGCCCATGGCTTCTGTTGATCGATTTCCTGATTGCAACTGGTCACGCAGGTGACCGTGCGCTCCAGGCTCACCTGGACGGAGGAGGCTTCGATGGCCACCGTCTCGGAGGAGAAAGCAGGAATGGTCGCGACACCGCGACCGGAGAGCTCCCCCTCCCGGTAGCGCTGGGTCATGCTGAGGGTTCGGTTGAGCAGGTTGCCTAACGAGTTGGCCAGCTCACTATTGAAACGACTTACGAGCCGATCTTCGGAGAAATCGGAGTCTTTCCCGGTCACGATGTCGGCCATCAGGTAATAGCGGAGAGCCTCCGCGCCGTACTTTTCCGCCAGCTCGTCAGGGTCGATCACGTTCCCTAGCGACTTGCTCATTTTGTCGCCGCCGCTGTTCCACCAGCCGTGGACGAGGAACCTCGGCATCTGCTCATCCGGGAAACCGAGGGCGTGGAGCATGATCGGCCAGTAGATGCCGTGCGCCGGAATGAGAATGTCTTTGCCGAGGATGTGCAAGCCCGGCCATTTTTCCTGGAAAGCCGACGGCTGAGAGCTGAAATCTGAAATGGCGGGATCGTAGCCGATGAAGCTGATGTAGTTCGTTAGGGCATCGAACCAGACGTAGTTGACGTATGCGCTGTCAAAGGGCAGCTCGATGCCCCAGCTCAAGCGCGATTTCGGACGCGAAATGCAGAGGTCGCCGCTTAGTTTCTCGACCGCGTTAATGAGCTCGGTCTGACGGAAGTCGGGAGTGACGCAATCGGGATGGCTGCGCAGATAACCGAGGAGCCAGTCCTTGTGCTGGGCCAGCCGAAAGTAGTAGTTTTCTTCGGTGCGATGCTCGACCTGGCCCCACTCGGGGCCGAACTCGCCGTCGGGACCCCTCTCTTTGTCGGTCAGGAACTGTTCCTGCCGGATGCTGTAATATCCCTCCTGCTTATCCTTGTAGATCTGGCCTTCGTCGTAGAGAAGCTGAAGCATCCCCTGCACGCACTTCTTGTGGAGCGGATCAGTCGTGGCCGCCCAGATGTCGTAGTTAACCCCGAGTTTTTCCCAAAGGGCTTTGAACTGCGCGGTGATATCGTCGACAAACTCCTGCGGCGAAACGCCGGCTTTCTCGGCGGATTGCTGCACTTTCTGGCCGTGCTGGTCGACGCCGGTAAGGAAACAGACCTCTTCGCCTTTCAGCCGGTGATAGCGCGCGATGACATCGGCAAGGATCTTTTCGTAGGCGTGGCCGACGTGTGGCGAGCCGTTGGTGTAATCGATCGCCGTGGTGATATAGAACGGTTTTGGCATCGGGCTCGAGATATGCGGGCGAAACTTATTCCAGCCCGAGTGCGCGGAAGGTCTCGTCGACGTGCCGGAAATGGACGTCGAGCGAACAGAGCCGGTCGATTTCATGAGGCGCAAGGAGGGCGGTGATTTCCGGTTCCGCCTTGGCGTTCTCGGCGAACGACTCGTCGCCTTGCCACGTTTTCATCGCGGCGCGCTGCACGGCTTCGTAAGCGGTCTGGCGATTGGCCCCGGCGCGGGTCAGCGCGAGAAGGATGGACTGGCTGTGATAGAGTCCCTTCGTTAGGCCAAGGTTCCGCTCCATGTGCTCGGGGTAAACTTGGAGTTTCTCGATCAGGTCGCGCAATTTCACCAGCATGTAATCGAGCAGGGTGCACGAATCCGGCAGGATGATGCGCTCCGCGCTGGAGTGGCTGATGTCGCGCTCGTGCCAAAGGGCGACGTTCTCCAGTCCGACGATGGCGTTTCCCCGGAGGACGCGGGCGAGACCGCTCAGGCGCTCGGCGGTGATCGGGTTGCGCTTGTGCGGCATGGCCGAGCTCCCTTTCTGGCCGGCACTGAAAAATTCCTCTACTTCGAGGACCTCGGTCCGTTGCAGATGGCGCAGCTCGGTCGCCCAGCGATCGATGCTCGAAGCGATGAGCGCTAGCGTGGTGGAAAATTCCGCGTGGCGATCGCGCTGGATGATCTGGGTGGAAAGTTTCGCCGCCTTCAGTCCCAGCTTTTCGCAAACCTGTTGCTCGATGCGCGGATCGAGATGCGCGTGGGTCCCGACGGCTCCGCTCAATTTCCCGACGCCGACGCGGGTGAGCGTTTGCGAGAGTCGCTCCTCGGCGCGGCCGAATTCGTCGAACATGAGCGCGAGCTTGAGGCCGAAGGTAATCGGCTCGGCGTGGATGCCATGACTGCGACCGATCATCGGCGTCATTTTGTAGCGGCGCGCCTGTTCGCCGATCGCCGTCCGCAAATCGCGGAGGTCGTCGAGCAGGATCTTACCCGCGCCCGTCAGCTGCACCGCGAGCGTGGTGTCGAGAATATCCGACGAGGTCAGGCCCTGGTGAATCCAGCGCGCCGCCGGTCCCACCGAAGCGGCGACGTTCTCGAGAAACGCGATAACGTCGTGGTTCGTCCGTTTCTCGATCTCGTTGATCTCGGCGATCGAAAAGCGGGCACGCTCGCGGATGGCCGCTGCATCTTCCGCCGGGATCTGGCCGAGATCGGCCATCGCTTCGCAGGCCAGCGTTTCGATCTCGAGCCAGATCTCAAATTTCCGCTGCTCGGACCAGAGCTCGCGCATCGGCGCGCGGGAATATCGCTCAATCACCGGGCCAACATAGAAAGCCACCGGGCGGCGGCAAAGCGATTCGTACAAAAAGAAACGTCGCCCGAGCGGATTTTCCGCCTGAGCGACGCTTCACGTCAGTCAGTAACCTAAAATTGTTTTAGCAAACGCGGGCGCGATTGAAGCGGCCGTTGCTTTGCACCCGGACCTGTCCACTACCGAGAAGATCGGCCACCGCGGCGACCGTTTCTTTTGTATTTTTCGTGCAGGAGCTGACCGCGAGGATCAGATCACCGAGCGAAAGGGCCGGACGAGTCTTGAGGATCTGAGTATTCTTTTTCATATGAGGCTCTCTATTTTTAAGCAGATTGGATGCCATCATACAGGGATAGATGCGTTTCCCTCAGAAACGTTCAAAACTACTTGGCGGTTTCTCCACCGCCCTATCCACAGAGTGGACACTTGTGTAAAGAAAAGGAACACTTTAGCGCTAACTCGCAGGTCTTGGCTTGGCGGTCAGCCTGAGCACCAGAAGGTAGAGAATCGCCAGCACCGCAACGAAAATCACGATCGAAAGCGACTTCGCCTTCATTAGCTGGACCAGGCCATCGGGATCTTGCAACAAATCAGGCTTGGCGTGATAGGCTTGGGCGCCCAAATAGGTCAAAACCGAGCACCAAACCGCCGAACCGATGATCGTGACCAAGCTGAAAATCCAGAAGTTCATCCGCACGATGCCGGCCGGGATCGAAATCAGGTGTCGGATGACCGGCAGGAGGCGGGCAAAGAAGACGCCGCCCGCTTCGTAGCGCTGGAGCCAGACCTCGGCCCGCTCCAGTTTCTCCGCCGGGACAAAGAAATATTTCCCAAACCGCTGCACCACCGGACGACCCACCGCGAGCGCCACCCAATAAGTGATCGCGGCCCCGAGCCATGACCCGAAAGTGCCGGCCAAAATCACGCCGGTGTAGCTCAGATGTCCTTGGGCCGCGAGGAACGCCGCCGGCGGAATGACCAGCTCGCTCGGGACCGGGAAGATGGAGCTTTCCATCGCCATCAGCGCGATGATGCCGAGATAACCGCCGTGCAGGACCCAGCCAAACCAAATCTCAAGTAAATGATGCATGGAAGAAATGCGGATTGCGGAATTCGGAATTCGGAATTGAACTAGCGAAGCGCGAAGCATGCCTTTCATTCCGCATTCCGCAATTCACAATCCGCATTGCCAATGATCTACCGCCGCGTGCTGCGCTACTACCGGCCCTTCCTCGGGTCGACAATCGCCGGCCTCATCCTTTCGCTCGTCGGCATCGGGGTCAATCTGCTCAAGCCCTGGCCGATCAAAATCATCATCGATCAGATTCTGCCGACGGATTCCAGTTTCCGCGCCAGCCACCCAGACTGGCACAACTACATCGCGCCACTCTGCCTCGCGATCGTCGCCCTCCAGCTGCTCTGGGGACTGATCAATCTGCTGAGCAATTACATCTTCGTGAAGGTTGGTTTGCAGGCGCTGCTCAAGTTGCGCACCGACCTTTATTCCTATCTGCAATCGCTCTCGCTCAAGTATCACGACGCGCGGCGCTCGGCCGATTCGAGCTTTCGCGTCGCCTACGATTCGCAGGCCATCCAGACGATTTACAACAAAGGTTTCACCAACATCTTCGGCTCGATCGTTACCTTGGTCGGCATCTTCTGCATCATGTTGCAGCTCGACTGGCAGCTCACTCTGCTGTCGTTAGGCATCGTCCCGCTCATGGTGGGGGCGATCTATTTCTTCGCCAACCAGATCCGGACCCAATCCACCTCCATCCAGGAACAGGACAGCGCGCTTCTGACCCAGGCGCAGGAAGGATTGAGCTCCATCCGAATGGTGGCGGCCTTTGGGCGCGAGGACTTCGAAGTGGCCCAATTCTATCAGCGGGCGGAGCGCAGCCTGCAGGCCAACCTGCGCCTCAACCTAACGAACGTGAAGAGCGCTCTCGTCATCAGCACCCTGATGGGAATCGGCACCGCCGGGATGTATTACCTCGGCACGCTGCACGTGCTGGCCGGCACCCTCACCCTCGGCTCCCTCATTCTTTTCAGCTCTTACCTGGTCATGCTCTACCAACCGCTCCAGGAACTCACCTACACCGCCTGGGCGATGGAGGGTGCAACCGCGGGCGCGCAGCGCTGCTTCGAGGTGCTCGATCGCGAGGATGACGTACGCGACGCGCCGGGTGCCATCGCGATTGCCGAGACGCGCGCCGCGATCGAGTTCGATCACGTGCGCTTCGCCTACGACGAAAAGAGTCCCGTCCTCGATGAAATCAATCTCCAGATTTCGCCTAACCAGATCGTCGCGCTGGTCGGCGGCACCGGCGCGGGCAAGAGCACCCTGCTCAGTTTGGTGCCGCGCTTCTACGATCCTACCGCGGGTCAAGTTTCGCTCGATGGCCGGGACCTTCGCCAGATCACGAAGAAGTCGCTCCGCGAACAAATCGCCATCGTCCTGCAGGACACTCTTCTGTTCTCCACCACCATCCGCGAAAACATCGCTTACGGCCGGCCGGATGCGACCGACGCGCAAATTCGCGAAGCCGCTCAACGGGCGCAGGCCGACACCTTCATCAGCCGTTTGCCTAACGGCTATGAAAGCCCGGTCGGCGAACGCGGCGGGCACCTGAGCGTCGGCCAACGCCAGCGCATCGGGATCGCCCGCGCTTTCCTCAAGGACGCGCCCATCCTGCTCCTCGACGAGCCCACTTCCGCGCTCGACCCAACGACAGAAGCCGCCATCATGGTAACGATCAAAGACCTGATGCACGGCCGCACCACACTCATCGTCACCCACCGGCTCGCGACCATTCACAACGTCGACCAGATCGTCGTCCTCGAGCATGGCCGCATTGTCGAGAGCGGGCGCGGCCCCGAGCTCGTGGCGCAGGGCGGCGCCTATGCGAAACTCTACAGCGCTGGCAATTACCCGGGATGAACCACGAAGGACACAGAGGGCACGAAGATGGGGATGGTAAAACAAACTTCGTGAACTTCGTGTCCTTCGTGGTTAAAAGCTCCCACGCATGAGCAACGTCACCGCAGAGCGTCGGATCGAAGGAGATTGGTGGGCCGACCCGATCCCGCCAAACGTTCAATTCGGCGCCGGATTTTATTGCGAGACCGCGCAGATCTTTCGCTTTATGCGCAACCGCGCGGAAGGCGCGGTCAAGCTCGGCGATTACGTCTCCTGCTATGCCGGCTGCTCCTTCTCGTTAGGGAAAGAGGGCCTCTGCACGGTCGGCGATTTCACTTTGATGAACGGCGCCCTCGTCATGGCCGAAGAACTGATCGAGATCGGCAGCTATTGCCTCATCTCTTGGAACGTCGGCATCGCCGACTCCGATTTTCACCCGATCGAGCCGGCGCAGCGCCGCGTCGACGCCCTCGCCCTTGCCCCTTATTACAAAGAGCGGCCGCCGCGCCCGCACATCCGCACCGCGCCGGTTCGCATCGCGGATAATGTCTGGATCGGGATGAACGCGGTCATCCTCAAAGGCGTCACCATCGGCGAGAATGCCGTCGTGGCTGCCGGCTCGGTCGTCTCGAAAAGTGTCGCGGCGAACACCGTGGTCGCGGGCAATCCAGCGATCCTCGTGAAGCATTTGTAACCACGAAGGACACGAAGGACACGAAGCTCACGAAGATGGAATTTGATGAACTTTCTAATCGCGTGATCGGATGCGCTATCGAAGTTCACCGCGAGCTCGGTCCTGGTCTGCTAGAGTCTGCCTACCGGCAATGCCTCGCGCACGAGCTGGCGCTCGCGCACCTCCCATTTCGCATGGAAGTGCCGCTCCCCGTCCTCTACAAAGAAGTGCTGCTGGAGTGCGGATATCGTATGGACCTAGTCGTCGACAGCAAGCTCCTGCTCGAACTAAAAAGCGTCGAAAGCCTTCTTCCCATCCATCAGGCCCAAGTGCTCTCCTACATGCGGCTGGCGAACATCCCGATCGGCCTCTTGATCAACTTCAACGTCACAAAGCTAACGAACGGCCTAAAACGATTCGTCCTCTAACCCTCCCCATCTTCGTGCTCTTCGTGACCTTCGTGGTGCAAAAATGAAACGAAAAAAGATCGTCGTGATGGGTTTCATGGGAGGGATGCCGATCGCCGGGGTGATTTGGCAGCACATCCATTACATCGTCGGTCTGCAGCGGCTCGGGCACGACGTCTATTACATCGAGGATTCCGCCCGCATCCCCTATAACGCCCTCACCTTCGACACGAACGAAGACTACACCTACGCCGCCCAGGTCCTCGGCCAGTTGGCTAACGAATTCGGCTTCGAACATCGCTGGGCTTTCTGCGCGCGTTACCTCCCCCGCCCCACCACCGCCGGTCTGCGCCTAACGAAGATCCAGCAGCTCTACATCGAGGCCGATGCGATTCTCAACGTCTGCGGCACCCAGGAATTCAATGACGACCTGCTCCGGAGCGATTCCATTCTCTACCTTGAGAGCGACCCGGGCGTGGAGCAGATCAAGGTCGACCAGCGCGCCCACTCGACCATTGAGTATCTCGGAAAACACCGCGCTCTTTTTACCTTTGGCGAAAACGTCGGGACCGATCGTTTTCCCGTGCCGCTCCACCGCAAGAAATGGCTCCCCACCCGGCAGCCGGTGGTGAGCGATCTCTGGCGCACCAAGAAACTCCCAGCCTCCAGCGCCGTCTTCACGTCCATCGCCAACTGGTCGACCAGCGGCTTGAAAGACATCGAGTGGCGCGGCGAGAAATATCTCTGGAGCAAGTCTCGCGAGTTTCTGCGCTTCGTCGCCGCGCCGAAGAAATCCGGCGAACCGTTCGAGCTCGCGACCGACATCAAGGATGAAAAGACACGCAACAAATTTCTCGCCAACGACTGGCGTTTCCGCGGCCCGCACGAGATGAGCGTCGATTATTGGCAGTACCGCGATTACATCCGCCGTTCCAAAGGCGAGTTCACGGTCGCGAAGGACCAATACGTTAGGCTGCACACCGGTTGGTTCAGCGATCGCAGCGCCTGCTATCTGGCGGCGGGGCGGCCAGTCATTACTCAACAGACCGGTTTCACCGATCACTACGGAAACGACGGCGGCCTTTTCGCCTTCAAGTCGCTCGCGGAAATCGCGGAAGCGGTGCGGGAGATCAACTCCGACTACAAAAAGCACACCCGCGCCGCTCGAGCGGTGGCGTGCGAGGTCTTCGAGGCGGAGAAAGTGCTGGCTTCGCTCCTCGTTCGCGCGGGGGTCTAAAAAGTGCGTGTTCGCAAACCGCGATACGACACGAAGGGCACGATGAATTTCAGGGTTCGCCCGCTTCGTGCCTTTCGTGTTCTTCGTGGTGTCCTAAGGGATAACCGTCAACGTGAGATCGTTGCCGTCGCCGCCCTGGTAGCTCACCTGCAACGTGTTGCCGCCCGCCTCCAAGGTCGCCCCTTCGCGCAGGTTGGCGAAGGTGCCGGCGATCGGCGTCGCGGCGGTGTTGTTGAGCACGGTAGCCACTTTGCCCGTACGCACCCGGCCGCGGCCGACCGGCTGGAAGTTGAACTGCGCCCCGCTCTCGAGGTGATGCCGTTAGCCGTCACCAGATCGCTTTTCGCCTTCTTCAGGTTGAGCCGGTAACGATAGGTCGCGTCGGCTTTGAGGGTGAGGCTGCTTTCCAAGGTGAGCCGGGTCGGTTTGCTCGCGCCCTGTCCGGGCGAGAGCACTGCGCCCGTGCCGCTCCCGCTCCCGAGCGTGACCGCGCCCGCGATGCTCCCCGCGCCTGCCAGGGTGCCGCCGTTCACTTGCACCGGGCCGGTGCCGGTGGCCGAGCCGGTCGTGTTTCGCACCGCCAAGGCGCCTGCGCTCACGGTCGTCCCGCCAGTGTAAGTGTTGGCCCCGCTCAAGGTCAGCAGCCCGCTCCCGATCTTGCTCAAGCTCCCGCCCGTGCCTTGGTTGATCCCGCCGTCCTGGAGCACGCCCGAAAAAGCGGTGCTTTGGTTGTTGCTCCCGATCGTCAGGTTCTTGGCCCCGAGAAAGACGGGGCCGTCGCCCGCCAATGAGCCGATGGTTACTCCGGGGTCGGCCCGTTTGCCTATGTCCATCTGGCTTCCGCCCAGCAGTGCGATGCTGGCGGTGCCGCCATCCGCCCGCTCGAAAAAGAAAAGTGAACCGGCGGCGCCGCCGTTAGTGCCGGGGTTGATCGTGATGCTCGCAGCACCCGCAGTCGATTCTTCATGAAAGTTCATCGTGGCGCCCTCCGCGCCGGTCGCGGCCCCGCCGTTCACGACGAAAGTGGCCGATCCGCCCGTAGCGCTATCGCTGATGATGATCTCATTGCCCGCCGCCCCCGCCACGGCCGCTCCGTCCACGACGACATGACTTTGCGCGGCCGTTGCGCTGGTGTCGAAGTTCACTCCGCCCCTGGGACCCGGCTCCGTTGCGCCGCTGCATTCAATGCTCGCCCGCTCGGCGGTGCTGTTTGTACTAAAGACCACCGAGCCACCTTCGCTGGCAGTGAACACCTCTCTATCAGCCGTGGAATCGTCGTAAAAGGTGGTAAAGGAGTTGCCAACCGTGGCGATGGTGGCCTCAGCCGCGGTAGTATCATTAAAAAATATCAGATTACCCTGACGTGCTCCAATTTCGCTCGTGGTGAACGTTGCTTTCCCTGCCGTCGATTCGTCCTCGAAGAAGACATAACTACCCGCGTTGTTGAACTGAGTTAGCTCTCCGGCGGTTGCGCTCCCATAAAAAAACAACCCCGAACCGGTCTCGTCGGTTACTTCCAAGGCAAAAGATTGAACCGCTTGGGAATGGTTGACTACACCTGTGCCGTTAAATTTGAAAACACTCCCCACACCGATAACGATTTGAAACGGCGACGCGTTGGCATCAAGGACGACACTGTCGACGTCGATAATGCCGGCTTCGGTGGTGACTTCGGTGATGTTCGACGCGGCGAAAGTTGCGATGTCAGATGGCGAATGGGGTACCGTGTTAGGCACCCAGTTGGCCATCGTATTCCAGATGCCGCTAGTCGGATCGGCCGACCAAGTGGCACTCCCAGCCCGGCACGGCTCGACTGCCATGATTGACAGCGCCGCACCTATTAAGAGAACGAAACTTCGTAGGATCATTGTTCCTTCTCCTTATCTTTCAAAGGTGCGCGTTGAGGAATGCGATCACATCCTGACCCACCGTGAGACCCGGGCTTATTTCTACCGGCCAGCAATGGAAGGCATGCATCGCTCCCTCGAGCGTGTGCTTAGAGTAGGTTGTAAAACCATGCGCAGTCAACGCAGCGGCGAAAGTGGTCATCTGCGAAACAGGCATCGTTTCTTCCGCACTATTATACAAACGGCGCGAGAGGCTACGTGGCGGTGTGGGTGTATGTGACTGGTTTGCCTGAGGAATCTTCATGGGGCCATGGTGAGGAAATTCGTCGTCAAGTGTCAAATCCTAACTTGGTGACTTTTGGTGAATTTTTGGGCTAAGCCGCAGGAGCGCTCGATGCCAATCCACGGCGCCTGGTGAGGCG
>JALYOR010000305.1 GCA_030856765.1 Verrucomicrobiota bacterium
GTGTGGCGACGCGAGCAAAGTAGGAGACCCTTCCTCAAGCGAAGGAGGAAAAGGGTTCAGAGTGGAGTTGCCCTGATTTGACGGACAATGTGAATCTGGAAAAGGTCAGAGCTCACGATCGAAACAGGTGTAGTGAAAACAGCTACTCTCCAATAATCTTCACCAGCACGCGCTTGCGGCGGCCGCGGTCGAATTCTCGTAGAAAATTTGTTCCCAGGGGCGGAGGTCGAGCTGGCCTTTGGAGATCGCGCCCACGATTCGCCCATAACGATCTCCTTGCTACCGCCCGTTCCTTTCGCATTCATTAACGGAGATGAAAACGACAACTCGAGTCCACTGGACGGCTCTCGCGCTGGGGCTGACGCTAACGGGAGCGGGGACCGTCGGAGCGAAGAACGAGCCATTCTTCGAGGGACTCGGGAGTTACAAACACAAGATCACGACCGATTCACCGAAGGCCCAGCGTTACTTCAACCAAGGACTGGCCTTTTACCATGGCTTCAATCATGGCGAAGCGATTCGTTCGTTCCAAGCGGCCGCCGAGGCTGATCCGAAATGCGCCATGGCGCACTGGGGTATCGCGCTCGCTTCCGGTCCGCACATCAATCTCCCCGTTGTCCCACCTCCTGCCGCCGAGCTGGCAACGAAGGAATTAAAGCTCGCCCAGGAAAACGCTGCCAATGTTTCGCCCGTCGAGCGCGACCTGATTGAGGCCCTTAGCCACCGCTATGTCCACCCGCAGCCAGAAGATCGCGCGCCGCTCGATCAGGCTTATGCGGATAGTATGCGCGAGGTCTGGAAAAATAATCCTAACGATCCCGAGGTCGGCGTCCTCTTCGCTGAGGCGATGATGGATCTGCGGCCTTGGAACCAATGGGATTCCGAGGGCAAACCGAATCCCGGAACCGAGGAAGTGCTCGCGACGCTCGACGCCGTGCTCAAGCTCAGCCCGAAGCATCCCTTCGCGAATCATCTCTACATTCACGCCACCGAAGCCTCGCCGCATCCCGAGCGCGCTGTTGTCGCCGCGGATCGTCTCCGCACCTTGCAACCCGGCCTTGCCCACAACGTCCACATGCCGTCGCACATTGACATTCGCACTGGCAATTGGCAGAAGGCGGTCGAGACGAACGAAAAGGCCGTCCAGGCCGTTGCGAGCTACGAGAAAGTCGCGGGTCCGCCGCAGGGATTCATCAATGTCTACAACGCGCATAACCAGCACATGCTGGCCTACGCCGCGATGATGACCGGCCAGCGCGCGCTCGCCCTCAAGCACATCCGTGCCGGGGTCGCGCAACTGTCGTCGGAGTTCCTCAAGGAAAACGCCCTCCAGGCGGAAGGCTTCGTCGCCATGCCGCTCGAGGTCATCGTCCGCTTCGGGATGTGGGATGAAATTCTGGCCGAGCCTAACGACTACCCCGACTACATGACGAGCACGCGCGCCTTCCATCACGCCGCCCGCGCCATCGCCTATGCGGCCAAAGGGGAGCCGGAGAAAGCGCGCCAGGAACAGGCGATCTTCCTGGAAAAAGCGAAGCTCGTGCCAAAGGAATCCGTCTTCGGCAACAACACCAGTGCTGACCTGCTCGCCCTCGCCGCTCGCATGACCGAGGGCGAAATCCTGATCCGGGAGAATAAGCTCGAGCCCGGCTTAGCCGAGCTGCGGGAAGCGATCAAGATCGAGGATGCCCTAAAATACGACGAGCCGCCGGGCTGGCTCATCCCCGTCCGCCACTCGTTAGGCGCGACCCTGCTCCAGAACGGACGTTTCGCCGAGGCCGAGCAGGTTTACCGCGAAGACCTGAAGCGGTTGCCCGCCAACGGCTGGTCTCTTTACGGTCTTGTCGAAAGCCTGCGCGCGCAGAAGAAAGATCCCGCGGAAGCGAAAGCGACCGAGGCCAAATTTAAGAAGATATGGGCCAAAGCCGACACGAGGATCACCAGCTCCTGTCTCTGCCAGCCCGGCAAAATGCAGGACTGAAGCGACTCGTTCAATAGACGAACGGCACCAGCCGTTTATCCGCCGCATGTCATCGGTCGAGCGCGGCCGATAACGCCTCCTCTTCCACCTTCATCCGAAAAGGAATGGGATCGCGTCTAAAGGGCGTGTTGCTCAAAAGGTGCATGGCGAAGGCAGATTTCTCGTCGTTAGGCAAGAGTGAAGCCTGGTGAGGAGGGAAGCTTCGATCGCAGGAAGGAAAAGAAGAGGGTCTTCGTCGCTGCGGAGA
>JALYOR010000280.1 GCA_030856765.1 Verrucomicrobiota bacterium
CCCGCACGGGTTTCGGCACCAAGCTGACCGAAAACAAGGAGACGAAGAAATTCGGCGAGACGGAATACGTCCTCGAGCCCGGAATCAAAACCGAGCTCTCGCTCGTCAAAGCCTGGAAAGGCGACAAATCCGGCAACCTCATTTTCCGCAAGACCTCCCGCAATTTTAACCCAATGATCGCGAGCTGCGGCAAGTTGTGCGTCGCAGAAGTCGAGGAACTGGTCGAAGTCGGCCAGCTCGAACCGGATGAGATTCACACGCCGGGAATTTTCGTCGATCGTATCATCCAAGGGCAGAATTACGAGAAACGGATCGAGTTCCGTACCGTTCAAGGCAGTTCAGCGGCGAAAAAGGAGAACCCGATCCGCGACATGATGGCGAAACGCGCCGCGCAAGAGTTGCGCAACGGTTACTACGTCAACCTCGGCATCGGCATCCCGACGCTCGTCGCCAACTACATTCCCGAGGGCATGAACGTGACCCTGCAATCCGAGAACGGGCTGCTCGGCATCGGACCTTTCCCAACTGACGAAAACGTCGATGCCGACCTGATCAATGCCGGCAAACAAACCATCACCGCCATCCCCGGCTCGGCCTTTTTCTCCAGCGCCGATTCCTTCGCCATGATCCGCGGCGGCCACATCGATCTCTGCATCCTTGGCGCCTTTGAGGTGACGGATAAAGGCGACATCGCCAATTGGATGGTTCCCGGCAAAATGGTCAAGGGCCCCGGCGGCGCGATGGACCTCGTTGCGGGAGTGAAGAAGGTCGTGGTCGTGATGGAACACTGCGCGCGCGACGGCAGCCCGAAGATTCTCAAGGAATGCACCCTGCCGATCACCGGCAAAGCCTGTGTCAATCTCATCATCACCGATCTCTGCGTCTTCGAGGTCAAGGAAGGCGGCGGACTGGTCCTGACCGAGCTCCATGGTGATGCGACCGAGGACGACATCCGCGCCAAGACCGGCGCGCCGTTCGAAGTCGCATTGAAGAGCTGACGCGTAAACGAGATTGCTGGGTAGCGCACTCGTCGCGAGTGCTGGTTGCGGTGTCTCACCGCAACGAACTTTGACTACCGTGAGTCGCCTCTCAATCCGGATGATAGGGAAGTTCGCGCGGCGAGACGCCGGCGCCAGCACTCTGGGCGAGTGCGCTACCCAGCCCCCGCGCTTCCGCGTTTTTCCCTTCGCTCGACAACCTCCTCGCGGCTAAATTCCTCGCCTATGATTCTCGAACATCCTTTGAGCGACGCGGAGCGCGCTTTCCTCGACCGGGTCGCTGATTTTGCCCGCGACGAAGTGATGCCGCATGCCGACGAATGGGATCACGACGAGCAATTGCCGCGAGAGATTTTCACCAAGGCCGGCAAGATCGGCCTCATGGGCATGGCCGCGCCCAAAGAATACGGCGGCGGCGCGATGAGCTACGTCACCGTTGCGCTCGCGATCAAGGAACTGGGTAAAGCCTACGCCGCGCTCTCGATGGACATCGCGGCCCACAACGCGCTGGCCGTCGGCCAGATCAACCAGTTCGGAACCGAAGAGCAGAAGAAAAAATATCTTCCCCGCCTAACGAGCGGCGAATGGATCGGTGCCTGGGCCTTGACCGAGCCGAACGCGGGTAGCGACACTGGCGGGATCGAGACGAAAGGCACCGAGCACGATGGCCATTGGCACGTCAACGGGATGAAGAAATTCATTACCAGTGGGCGCACCGCCGAGTTGGTCATCGTGATGGCGACGACTGGCCAGACCGACAAAGGCAAAAACGAAATTAGCGCTTTTATTTTGATGAAAGACCAGGTCACGCCGGTGCGA
Organism: Verrucomicrobiota bacterium; assembly: GCA_030856765.1. Classification (GTDB taxonomy): domain Bacteria; phylum Verrucomicrobiota; class Verrucomicrobiia; order Chthoniobacterales; family UBA10450; genus Palsa-1392. Next base: position 1,818 of record JALYOR010000280.1, read on the forward strand.
AAGATTCACACCTACGGCATGCGCGCAAGCGACACGGCGGAGCTGCGTTTCGAGAACTCCAAGGGCGAACTCCTCGGCGAACGCGGCCGCGGTCGCGAACAAGCGCTCACCGTCCTCGACCGTGGCCGTATCGGCATCGCCGCTCTGGCGGTTGGGATCGCGGAAGCCGCCTTCGAGCGGGCTAATTCGTACGCGACCGAGCGCAAGCAATTCGGCCACGCAATCGGCGATTTCCAGGCGGTGCAATGGATGCTGGTCGATTCCGCGATGGAATTGGAAGCAGCCGAAGTCATGACCATGCACGCCGCTTACCTGCAGGATCAGGGTCGGAATACGACCAAGGAATCAGCCATGGCCAAGCTGATGTCGTCCGAATCCGCCGTTCGTATTTGCGATCGCTCGATGCAAATCCACGGCGGCTACGGCTATAGCCGCGACCTGCCGATCGAGCGCTATCTGCGCGACGCCAAGCTTTGCGAAATCGGCGAAGGCACGTCGCAGGTGCAAAGGCTCGTCATCGCGCGCCATGTGCTCAAGGAAGCGAAGCCGCTCAAGCTCGCTCACCGCGAGCCGCGACGACCGAACGCGTAGCGGGACCATCGCCGCACCCGTAACGCAGCGCGAAGCGCGAGGCCGGGCTTTCAAAGGCGGCTCCCACATTCGCGCCCTCCCAAATGTGGGAGGGGCCTGTGCGCCCCGATCGCCGGCACGAAACGTCAGCTATCAAAAATCCAAGGCCACGGATCGGTTATCAAATCTCTTCGCTTAGCGCTGCTCTCCGCCCACTCAGGTGGAGTGGCGACGAAGCCTTTCTTCACGGGATTCTCCTCGATATAGAGCGCGACGTAAGTAAACTGCCGCGCCGTCTTGATCAGCGTTTCGTAGTATCCCTCCTGCCATACCGTCTGATTCTTCGTCAAATGCGCACTTGTTAGGGCAGCGACATGGCTCATGAAAGCGTGCATGAACTTCGGGAGCGTCCACGGTTCGCGCAGGCCGATGAGCGCATGCCAATGGTCAGGCATGACGACGAAAGCCCGCAGATAGATGCGTTCGCGCTGCACGGCGAATTCAAACGCGTCGACAATGATTCCGCGCCACTCCGGACTTAGCACGGGCTTTTTCGGACGGAGCGATTTCGTCACGAAGAACGTCGAAGAGACATCCTTCAACCGGTGAAGTCGCAGATTCTCGGAATGGGGGTCTGACATGTCGCCACCGATCGGGGCACACAGGCCCCTCCCACATTGTCGCCCTACACCATCGGGCGGAAATGCCCGACAATTTCCTGGAGCCGGCCGGTGATCTGTCCTAACGAACACACTTCCACTGCTTCGAGGAGGGCCGGGAAGGTGTTGCCGCCGCTCTCCACGACTTCGGCCAGCTTATCGAGCGCCTTCTCCGCTTTGCCCGCGTTCTGTTTTTTGAACTTCTTCAACCGATTGACCTGCAATTCCTGGCGCTTGCGCGGGGTGCGAGCGAGCTCTATGTCGGGCGGTTCTTCGTTAGGATCGCGATAGCGCGTCAGGCCGACGACCGGACGCGTCCCGTCGTAGATTTGCTGCTCGTAGCGATGCGCGGCAGTCTGGATTTGGCTGCGCTGATAGCGATTCTCGACCGCACCCATCACCCCACCTAACGACTCGATCTCGCGGAATTCGTCGAGGATCGCCTTCTCCACCGCGCGTTCGACCGCTTTCATGCCGGGCGAACCGCTCAACATGTTCATGGTGTGCTTAAAGATACCGGATTCCTCGAGCAAGATGGCCTGGCCGTGGGCGGCGAGGCGGATCCATTCTTCGCTCGGAGTCGTGAATGGCTCGTCGGCACTGTTGGAATGGCAGGAGTTGGTGCCATTCATGTAGGCGAGCATGAGCTCGGCCGCGGTTCGCGTTAGGTTGTTTTTAAACTCCGCCGCGATGAGCGAACGACCGCTCGTTTGGGTATGGAGCTTGAACATTTGCCCACGCGGGCTGGCTCCGAAAACATCGCGCATGCCGATCGCCCAGATCTTTCGCGAAACGCGCGAGAGGGCGATGTATTCGACGTCGAGTCCGCAATCGAGGAAGAAGGAAAGACGCGGCCCGAATTGATCGACTGGCACGCCACGCGCCGCCAGCATTTCCGCATAAGCAAATCCGTTTGAGAGTGTGTAGGCCGCCTGCTGCACGGGAGTCGAGCCGGCCTCGCCGATGTGGTAACCGCTAATCGAAACCGGGTACCAACGCGGCATGTTATCCGTCGTCCATTCGATCATGTCGCAGAGGAAACGGAGCGAAGCTTCGGTCGGGAAAATCGTTTCGTTCTGCGCCTGGACTTCCTTAAAAATATCGGCCTGGATCGTGCCGCGCAGATTCGGCACCACCGCTTTGCCGAAGCGGCGTTTCGCGGCCGCGATATACATCGCCATGATGATCGGCGCCGGGCCGCTGATCGTCATCGAGGCCGAAAAATTCGAGGCGCCGACCTCGAAGCCGTCATAGAGCCGCACCATGTCCTCGACCGTGTCGACGGCGACGCCACCCTCGCCGATCTTGCCCATCACACCGTCGGCGTCGGAGTCAATGCCGTAGAGTGTCGGCCCGTCGAAGGCCGTACTGAGACGTTTCGAGCGCTGGTGCGCGCTGAGGAAATGGAAGCGCTTGTTTGTATCCTCCGCGAGCATGAGCCCGGAGAAAAGACGCGTCGGTTCTTCCTGCGTTTTAACCTTCGGTTTGGCGGCGCCGTTCGCCTTGGCGGCATTCTTCTTGGCGTGGCCATTCGATCCGTCAGGCGACTTGGTGTTGCCGTAACTTCCCATCTCGAGTTCCTGGAGCGGCTCGAGATACATCTCGCGGTAGGCCCCGTTCAGGTAAGGAAATTCTCCCGGTAAACCATCGCCAAAAAGATAACGCGCGATCTCGCCCGCTTCGTCGATCTCGGGCAAGGCCAACCGCGGCAAAGGTAAGCCGGTCGGCGCTTTGGCGATCGGGATGCCGGCTTTGATCTTCTCCCAGCGCTCGGTCATCTCGCGCGCGAATTTCTTGTCGCTCCGCGCGCGTTTGACCTGCTCGAGCACAAAGTCTCCGTGCTTCTCCACTGATTCGATGACTGCTCCGAGTTTGCTCATGATTTTTTCCTCTTTCGTCTGCGCGTCGTCGGCGGCGCCTCCGCCTCGGCTGTGTTGCCGCGGCGCGTGATCATTTCGTAAAGTTCATCCACTCCACCGTCGCGGTGCCGTTTCGCGACCGTCGCGACGATCCGTTGTTTGTGTTTGTTCTGGGTCAGGCGGTGCTCGATCTCCGAAAGCGCGGCTTTGGCCCGATCGAGGTCGGTCTTGTTCACCACCACGATGTCGGCCACGTCGAGCATCACGATCTTCTGCAGCTGCAGCCGCGCGCCGTAATCCGGATTCATCACCAGCACGGTTTGATCGATCAACTTGCTCCGAAACGGCAGGGCTTCCTGGCCGGTGCCGACCGTTTCGATGATGACATAATCAAAATCCGCCTTCGTGAGGCGGGAAAGGCAATCCTCGGTCGCCGGCGACAATCCCCCAGCCTGTCCGCGCGTCGCCATACTGCGCATGAAAACCCGGTCGTGCTGCGAGTTGATCATGGTAGCGCGATCGCCTAACAATGCCCCCTTGCCGATCACGCTCGGATCGTGCGACAGGATCGCGATTCGCGCTTCGGGTTCGTGGCGGAGGAAACGCAGGACAAGTTCATCGATCAGCGTCGTCTTGCCCGCGCCGCCGGGGCCGGTGAAACCGATCACTTTTGGCTTTCTGATTTCTGATTTCCGATTTCCGATTTTCTTCAGGCGACCTTTGCCAGAATACGCGTCCTCGATCGCAGTCAGCTCGCGCGCCAGCACGAGGTCGCTGCCAGATTTCGGCGGCCGTTTCTTGCGTGGCTTCCCGTAGTTATCGCGTACGTAATCGGCCATCTCGACCAGCGAGGTCCCGGCGAAGAAAATCTGATCGACCCCCTGGCGTTTCATCACTTTTGCGTCATCGAAGCTGATCGTGCCGCCGCCACCGCCGAAGACCGCGATGTCGCCGGCGCCTTGTTTGCGGAGTTGCCTAACGACCTCGGCAAAAAAATCAATGTGGCCGCCGTTATAACTCGAAATTCCAATCGCCCCCACGTCCTCCTGGATGGCCGCGCGCACGATGTCGCCCGCATAGCGATGGAACCCGAGGTACACCACCTCAATCCCGTGCCGGATGAACTCGAGGTTGATCGTGTTGATGGCGCTGTCGTGGCCATCGCAAATCGGGACGGCG
>JALYOR010000285.1 GCA_030856765.1 Verrucomicrobiota bacterium
CGAAAGCGCTTCTCGCCTAACGACGGCCTAGGGCAGAACAAAAGTCGCGATCGCAGTGATGGCGAGCGCCGCCGCCAGGACGGTGAAGTAGATCAAACCGCCGAAGAAAAACTTGAAGGTGGTCATGAACCATCCCTGGCGATAGACCTGCCGGATCGAGAGGAAGATCTGCACCAGGATCGCGAGCAAAAGAATAAGAATCAGCGGAGCCCGCAGCCCGGGCGCCCAACGGCTCGCGGCCATCGCGCTGAAGACCATGATCAGGATGGCAAAGTAGAAAAACGAATGGATGTGAAGGGCGTAGACGAGATGCTCAATGTAGAAGCGGCCCTTGCGCAGGTAGAGAATCTTCAGGACGAGCGCGAAGAGCGGGATGCAGAAAAGCATCATGGTAGAGATGTTGCTCCGAAGGGTATCGGCGAAAAACTGCAGCTTGGTTCCGTCCTCGCCGAGCTTCGCTCTCACCTGTTGTTCCATCCATCTCTCGAACGGAGTCCGGGTCGCCTTCGGATCATCGAAGACGATCAGTTTCTGCGGTCCTCTTTTCGCCGGGGCGGCGGTCGGGGAGGAGCCAGGAAGCGGTTCGCTCTTTGTTCCGGTCGCCGGGGTTTCCGCGGTTTCAGCGATGGCATCGTTGACCTGCTTGCGCACACTTTCCGGAAGGTCCTGCATCTGGGCCATCGTCTTCTCGATCTCCGCGCGGGCTTCCGGCGTCATCTTGCTCTTGTCGATCGTCGGCCCGCTCACCGGGATGAGACGGGCGCCGAGGAAAAATGCGATGCTCACGAGGAGATAAAGCCGTAGCGGATGGAGGTATCGCGTCCGGCGGCCGGCCACGAATTGATTCGTGAGCCAGCCGGGCTTGAGTAGGAGCAGCCCGATTGTCTTGGTGAACTTCGAGTCCCAGTTTAGGAACGACTCCGCGACGTCCGCGACGACGTGGCGGAAAGAGCGCCGGTAATCGACCGCGACCTGCCCGCAGTGCGAGCAATAATGGCCGTGCAACTCCGTGCCACAATCTTCGCAGTGGGTGAAGTCGGGATTCTCCTCGGCTGGTTTCTTCCGGCGGAAAAGTCCGCTCCGCCGGCGCTCCGGTTTTTCGAGCGAGGCTGCGACCGTGTCGCCCAGGATCGCCTCGCTCGTTTCGTCCGCCATCGCTCTGCCTAACGAAATGCCGTCCAGACGCGGTGCACGTCTTCGTGATCCTCCAGCGTCTGCAGGAATTCGCCGACCTGGTTCCGGTCTTCCTCGTTTAACTCCGGAAAGTTTTTCGCCATGTAGCCGAGCTCGCTCGTCACGATCGTCCAGCCGTTCTGGCCCAGCCATTGCGAGACGGCGTGCAGATCCGTCGGCGCGGTAATGAAGCGCGCGCCGGTCGTCTCCTCGGGAATCTCCGGATCATCCGCATGCGTGACGGGCGTGAAATCCTGCGCGCCGGCCTCGATCGCAGCCGCCTCCGCGTCGGTGTTGGCATCGGGATGATGCGCCTCAACCAGCCCAACGTGATCGAAGAGAAATTTGTTGCTCCCAGGCGCGCCAAGCTGGCCGCGCTTGAAGAGAACGCGGATCTCCGGTGCGGTGCGGTTCTTATTGTCGGTCTGCACCTCCACAATGACCGGCACCTTGTTCGGCGCATACCCTTCGAAAATGATTTGCTCCAGCTCGAGCTTCTCGCCGCCGATGCCGGCGCCTTTCTTGATCGCGCGCTCGATCACATCGCGCGAGACGCTCGCCTTGCGCGCTTTTTCCACTACAGCAAAGAGACGCGCGTTGCCGGCCAGATCGCCTCCGCCCAACTTCGCGGCGACCATGATTTCCTTCACCAGCTTACCGGTGACCTGTCCCTTCTTGAGACCGGCCACTTCGCGTTTAGCATGCAGCCACTGACGACCCATGCACCTTTCTACCCGGCGCGCCCGCGGGTGGCAAGTCGGGCCCACCGCCGCGCTACCAGAGCGCGAGAGATGGCGTGGCGCGGGGATTGGGTGCAACTCTTGTCACATCCGACGGATTCATCATGAACCATTGCCAAATCGGGCCGCGCAAGCAGCCGACATTTCAATCGGGTCCGCAAACAAAACAGCGTGCCCGGATCAACCAGGCACGCTGCCGTTTGAAAATTAGCGACGGAGTCGCTCCGAATGAGTTTAGGGATTCGGAGTCGGCGTCTGCTCGCTCGGCATCGTGATGTCCACGTCCGGCACGGTCACCTGCTTTTTCTCGGTCGTCACTTTGGGGACCGTCACTTCCTTCTTCTCCGAGTCGACGCTTACTTTGGCGGTGTCGACGTCATATTTCGGCATTTGCCCTTCCTTGACGGTGACTTCAGGCGCTTCGCCTTCCTGAGTCTTCTTGACTTCACAGGCAGTGAAGGAAAGGGCGGTGGCAGAAGCGACTATTCCCAAGATGAAGCGTGGGATAGATGAGGTAAGAGAAGATTTGTTGGTTTTCATAAGTGTTACTAATGAGATCGTTTACAAGACGTCAGCCGGGCGTATCCGAGATCATTAACCTAACGAAAACCCCTAGGGCAGCGTGAGGGTGACAAAAGCTGTGACCCCAAAAGCGACGCTCAGAAGGACGAGATAAATCAGGCTGCCGAGCGCGAACTTGAAGAGCGTGGCGGACCAGTTCTGGCGGTAAACCTTTCGAATCGCGCGCAGGAGCTGAATCACGACGGCAAAGCCTAGGAAAGTGCAGACGAGGGGCGCGAACGGCGCGGGCGCTTTCCAGGCCAGGAGAAATCCAACGCCGATGATAGTGACCGTGCTGAGAAAAACGAAAGCGTGAGTGTGCAGCGCGAAGACGAGGTGCTCGATGTAGAAACGGCGTTTAAAAACGTAAAGGATCTTCAGGACGAGTGCGAAGAGCGGGATGCAACAGAGCACCATGGGGCCAAGATTCTGGAGGAGCGCCTTGAGGAAGAGGTCGCCACGATCGCCGGTCGGGCCGATTTTTTCCTTGGCCCGCTGCTCTATCCATATCGACAACGATGATCGATCCTTTTGCTGATCGAGCTCGGCGAAGATATCCTGCCGCCTGGGCGAACCCGGCGGCGGAACGGTAGTAAACGTCATGAATCCGCCGGGTTTTGGAGTGGGCGAAGAAAGCGGAGCCAGGGGCGGGACCGGCACTTCTTGTGCCGCATCTCTATCCGAGCCCTCGCTCAGACCCTTGAGAAAATCCGAGCCGACCGGCCCGACACCGGGTGTAGGTGTGGTGACGTCGTAGGTGATGAGGCCTTTATTCTTTTCGTTCGTTTCCAGGTGGGTGTCGCGGGCCAGGAAATTGATCACCAGGAAGAAGATCACGCTCGCGATGAGGTAGACGCGGAGCGGATGAACATGCCGGGCGCGCTTCCCCTCGACAAACTCGTTCGTTAGGCGCCACGGCTGGACCAGGAGCAGGCCGAAGGACTGGAAAAAGCGGGCATCAAAATTGAAGAACGCGTCCGCCGCGTCGGCCAGGAGCGACCCGAAAGAGCGATGGTAATCAATCGCCGGTTGCCCACACTGCGCGCAGTAGGGGCCGGTCAACGCCGCGCCACAGTTTTCACAGTGAGTCAGCGGAGGTCGCGCGTTTTTCCTGCGCCGAATCCATTTCCGGCCCGGATGCTGGCCCAGCTCGGCCGCGGCGGCGTCACCGAGGATCAGCGGGGTCGTTTCATCGGACATAGGGCGCCAGATTATGCAGTCGCCGGAAACAAGTCCAATCCCGCGAGAGGCCCGGTCTATGATAAGTGATGGCGTGGGTTTAGCTCTGAAAAGGTCATGCTATTCTCGGGCGCCAATCTTTTCGCCGGCCTGCTCTTCAGCAGCATCGGGTTCGTCGGCTTCGCCTACGGGAAGCGGATGAGCCTTTGGAAGCCGATGTTTATCGGGCTCGCCCTGATGGCATACCCCTACTTTATCGAGGACACGATCGCCCTGTGCGGTATCGGGCTGGTCGGCTCCGCCGTCCTCTACTGGAAGCGCGCCTGACGGCCACCGCGGGACGCACCCGCGAAACAAAGGTTGACCGCTGCAATCGCAGGGTGCGACGATGCGCCCGCTTTCGCAAAACGTCGATCGGACAATCGGAGAACACCTGTGGCATCCAAACTCTTCCAGACCAAAAGCCCCGAACTCTTGATGCGGGAATCGGAAGCGCCCGAGCGCAAGATGAAGCGCTCGCTCACCGCCTTCGATCTCACCTGTCTCGGGATCGGCGCGATCATCGGCGCGGGCATCTTCGCTCTCGCCGGCACCGCCGCGGCAGGCGAGGCGGCGCGCGTGGGCGACTCGATCATAAAGACACCGGTGCTCAATTTCATCATCTCGTGGATCAACCACAGCGATCTCGTTTTCGGCCGTCCGGCGGCGGGGCCGGCGGTGGCGCTATCGTTCGTGGTCGCAGCCGTCGCCTGCGGTTTCGCGGCGCTTTGTTACAGCGAGCTCGCTTCGATGATTCCGGTTTCCGGTTCGGCCTACACTTATTCCTACGCGACGTTAGGCGAGATCATCGCCTGGATCATCGGCTGGGATTTGATCCTTGAATATGCCGTCGGCAACATGGCGGTGGCCGTCGGTTGGTCGGGATATTTCGTCCAGTTACTGGCGAATATGAACATCAAATTCCCGCTCTGGCTGATGGTCGATCACACCACCGCCGGCACCCTGCTCGCGAAGGGCGGAGCTGCGCTCGCCGCGTATTCTTCCACCACCCTGCCCGTCATCCTCGGACACCCGATTGCGGTGAACCTGCCGGCCTTCTTCATCGTCGCGGCGGTGACGGTGCTCCTGATCTATGGCATACGGGAAAGTGCGACCGCGAACACAGTCATCGTCATCATCAAACTTGCGGTCGTCGTGTTCGTGATCGCGTTCGGTTCCTTCATGGTCAATCCGACGAACTGGCATCCCTTTATGCCAAGTGGTTTTGGCGGCGTGATGAGCGGGGCGGCGATTGTCTTTTTCGCCTTCATCGGCTTCGACGCCATCTCGACCACAGCCGAAGAAACGAAGAATCCGCGACGCGATCTGCCCATCGGGATGATC
>JALYOR010000107.1 GCA_030856765.1 Verrucomicrobiota bacterium
GCGAGCGATTTGCCCACGCCGGTGCCGGCTTCGACAACCAGATGGCGCTCTTCCTCCAGCGTCCGCGCGACCGCTGCCGCCATCTCTTGTTGCTGCGGCCGGTACTCAAAGTTACGCGCCTTCGCGAGCAGACCGCCCTCAGCGAAAATCGCGCGCACCCGCTCGACAAAGTCGCTGCCAAGGGAATCTTTGAGCGCAATCACCCGCGAAGTTACGCGGGAAATTCGAATCTCGAAATCCGAAACAAATGCCGAATGACGATAATCCCAAAGCATGCGCATCGGAGACAGCAGCTTTGAAAATTTTGGTTTCGCGCTTCGAAACTGTTTCAGCTTTCCGCTTTCAGCTTTCCGCTTTTCTCCCATGAGATTGCTCGACCGCTACATCGTCCGGAATTTCCTCCAGCCGTACTTCTATTGCATCGTCGGCTTTCTCTCCATCTGGCTGATTTTCGACATCAGCGACAACAGCTCGACTATCTTCGACGCGCGCGCGCCGGTTGGGCTCGTGCTGCAATTCTATTGGACGCAGATCCCTCAGGTGCTCGTGATTCTGTTGCCCGTTTCGTTGCTTCTCGCGTTGCTCTTTTGCCTCGGCCGGATGTCGCGTTCGAACGAGATCGTCTCGATGCTCACCGCGGGCGTCAGCGTTCCGCGGCTGATTCTGCCACTGCTCGTCATCGGTCTCCTCACCACCGGCGTGACGCTCGCCTTGAATTATTCCTTGGCCGCCCATGCCGAATTGGCCCGCAAAACTTTCTTCGAGCGGGTCAAACGCGGTGGCCCGCGCGACGTCGTGATCAGTGGCCAGGTCTTTCGTAATCGAACCGACAATCGCACTTGGTATATTTCCCGTTTCCGACCCAACACGAACGAATTCAGCGGCGTCCAGGTCGTGCAGCAGGATGCGCAGGAGAACATCGTCCGGAACTACATCGCGACCCGGGCGTTCTACGAGCCGCCGACGAAAACCTGGCGCCTGGAGAAGATCAAGATCGTCGATTACGACCCGGCGGGGAATATCACCAGCGACAAGATTGTGCCTTTCCTCGTCATCTCTCATTGGAGTGAAACCCCCTACCGCTTGAGCAGCGCCAACGTTCGCCCGGAGTTTCTTGGCATCTCCGAACTGCGCGAGTATCTGCATTTTAACTCCGACTTTCCCCAGACCCTGCTCGCGCCTTTCCGGACGCAATTGCAGTACCGTTGGGCGCTGCCCTGGACCTGCTTTATTGTGGCCGTGATAGCCGCGCCGCTCGGCATCGGATTTTCTCGGCGCGGAATTCTGGCCAGCGTGGCGGTGGCGATCGCGTTGGTTTTTACCATGAACTTCCTGACTAATCTCTTCCTCGCGCTCGGGGAAGGGGACCGCGTCTCGCCTTTCACCGCAGCCTGGACGCCCAACATCATTTTTTTCCTCATCGGCCTCTATCTGCTCCATCTGCGCGCGACCAACCGCGAGACGCCCAGCTTTAACCCGGCGGCGCTCTGGCGTAGTTTGCGCCCGTCATGAATCCGCTGGCTGATGAATGGTCGATCCAGCACCGCGCCGAAGTCTGCGCGGTGACAGGTAAGCCTTTTGCCCCGGGCGAGGATTTTTACACCCTGCTTTTTCGCGACGGCGATGGTTTTCGCCGCCAGGATTTAAGCGAGGAGGCGTGGCAGGAGCGAAACGAAAATCTGCTGCCGTTCTCGTTTTGGCGCTCACGTTTTGAGGCCCCACCCGCCGCGCCGCCGGAGGCGCTGCCCAAGGAAAACGCGGAAGAGCTTTTCCGGCGCTTGGTGGCGGCGGCGGATCGCTCAAACGCCAATGCCTGCTACGTGCTGGCGGCGATGCTGGAGCGCAAACGGCTCTTGAAACAGGTCCAGACGGAACAGCACGAGGGTGGGCGGGTCTTGATCTATGAGCACGTAAAGACCGGCGACGTCTTTGTCGTGCCCGATCCGCAGTTGCGGCTCGATGAGCTCGAGGGCGTGCAAACTGAAGTCGCGCAACTGCTGCAGAACAGCGGAGCGATGGCCTGATGAATTCCGCGCTTTCCTGGTTCGCCGCCGGGCGGTTCCCGCTCTATCTCGCCCCGATGGCAGGAGTGTCGGACAAGATCTTCCGCCAGCTCTGCAAGGAGCGCGGGGCCGATGTGCTCGTGACCGAATTTGTTTCGTCTGAGGGCGTTTTCCGACGCAATGCGCGCACCCGCGGCTATCTCGATTTCGACGCCGTCGAACGTCCCGTCGGCGTCCAGCTTTTCGGAGGCAACGCCGAGCACATGGCCGCCGCCGCGCAGCAGGTGGTCGAATGGGTGCAGCCGGATTTCATCGATCTCAATTTCGGTTGCCCGGTGAATAAGGTGGTGGCCAAAAACGGCGGCTCTGCCCTGCTCAAGGATTGCCCGACGTTAGGCAAAGTCGCCCAAGCGGTCGTGAAGGCGGTCGCGCCCTTGCCGGTCACTGCGAAAATCCGCATCGGCTGGGACGATCACTCCGTCAATGCGACTACGGTGGCGCAGCTTTTGGAATCGTTAGGCATCGCCGCCCTCGCCGTTCATGGCCGGACCCGCGCCCAGGGTTACTCGGGCGCGGCGGATTGGGAGGTGATCACCCAGGTGGTCGAGGCGGTTTCCATCCCGGTAATTGGCAACGGCGATCTCTTTACCGCCGCCGACGTGGCGAAACGAAAGACGCAATCCGGCATCGCCGGCGCGATGATAGGACGGGCCGCCATGAGTTCGCCCTGGATTTTCTCCCAGACCAAACATTTCCTCGCCGCCGGAGAAATTTTGGCGCCACCTCAACCCGCGGAAAAATGGGCGCTCATTCAGCGGCATTGTGAATTGGCGGTCGAGGAATGCGGGGTGGAAGACCTCGCCATGCGCTCGATGCGAGGTCGGCTGATGGCTTATTCCAAGGGGCTGCCGGGCAGTAAACTGCTGCGGGAGAAGTTCCAGCACGTCAGTTCACTGGCCGAAGTGGACGAAATAGCCCGGCTCCATCTGGCAACCTGCCTCGAAGCGGCCTAAATTGCCCCGTGTCCGCAGCTCCTCCGCCTAACGGCGAGATCAAATTCAAGATCGGCAACGAGCGTCTCGTCAAAGTGACCGAGAACGCCTCGCGCAAGTTGATCTCGCTCCTCCAGAAGCAGGGCCGCGCCCATGGCGCGCTGCGGGTGGCAGTGATCGGGGGCGGCTGCTCGGGGCTGCAATACAAAATGGATCTGGTGGATGGCCCGGCGAATCGCGACATCATGGTCGAGTCCTCCAACGTGCGGGTGGTGGTCGACCCCAAGAGCGCTCTCTTCGTCAGCGGCTCGGTCCTTGATTACAGTGACGATCTGCAGAAGGGCGGTTTCAAAGTGACCAACCCAAACGCGGTCGCGCACTGCTCCTGCGGCGAGAGTTTCTCGGCATGACCGATTACTTCGCGCTCCTCGGCGAAGCGCGACGGCCCTGGGGCGATCCGGAGGAGCTGAAGGAAAAATACTTCGCGCGCAGTCGTGCGGCGGCGCCGGACGCAGATTTAAACGAAGGCTTTCGCGTTCTGAACGACCCGAAGCTGCGCCTGCACCATCTCCTTATCCTGGAGGGCGCCGAGCTGAGCGCCGGGCGGCCCGTCCCACCTTCAGTGGCGGAGTTGTTTTGGAATACCGGGACGGTCTTGCGTGAGGTCGACCGCTGGCTCCTGAAAAGCGCGGAGGCAACGAGCGCCTTGAGCCGCGCGTTGCTCAGCGGGGAAAGAAACAAGATCGCGGGGGAATTACAGGCGGTCGAAGAGCAACTGCATGCAACATACGGGGCCGCGCTCGAACGTGCGCGGGGGATTGACGACGCCAAATGGCGGAGCGATCTCGCGGAACTGACCAGGCTCCACGATGAAATCGCCTATCTCACAAGACTGCGCGAGCAAGTGAAGGAAAAGCAGCTCCGGCTGAGCGTCGAAGGGGATTTTTCCGGGTAGCGCACTCGTTCCCGAGTGCTGGTTTCGGCATCGTGCCGAAACAGGCTTTGCGGTTCCTGGGATTACGCCCGGGGCGATGCTTTGAGTAAAAGTTCGCGACGGTGAGACGCCCGTCGCCAGCACTCGAGAAGAGTGCGCTACCCCGTCTGAAACTCCTCATTCCTCCGCCTAACGGCATCTCATGTTTCTGGTTGCGAGAGCTCAATTTCTGCGAGATATGTTCATATGCTCACTCCCGGGCAAAACAATATCCTGCAGTTCATCCAGGCCGAACAGCGGACCAAAGGCCTGACGCCCAGCACGCGCGAGATCCAGGAGCACTTTGGTTTTGCGAGTCAAACGTCGGTCATGCAATACATCGCCGCGTTGGAGCGAAAGGGGTTTCTCCAGCGGCACGCGCGCAAAGCGCGCGCCCTTATCACCGCCGCCCCACAAAGCCGGGTGGTGGATATCCCGATCTACGGCGAAATCCCGGCCGGGATGGCCACCCTCGCGGAACAAAACATCGAGGGCCACGTCGCGCTCGATCTCGACTCGGTCAACGCCTCGCGCAGCGCGCGCACTTTTGCCCTGCGGGTGCGTGGGGATTCCATGATCGGGGCTCACATTCTCGATGGCGACATCGTCGTGCTGGAAGATCGGCAGACGGCCAGGAACGGTGACATCGTGGCGGCCTTGATCGATGGGGAGACGACGCTGAAACGCTACGTGACCGAGCGCGGGCGGCCTTATCTCAGAGCTGAGAACCCGAAGTTTCCGGATCTGATTCCGGCGCGGGAATTGCGCATCCAAGGGGTAATGACATCGCTGGTGCGGAAGCAATCGCCGGGCGGGCGCGCTTAGAGCGCCATCTCCGATTTTGTCATCCCGATCCGCCGCAGGACGGAGAGGGACCTCGCTATGCAGGCTGCGCTTTCTACACAAGAGACCGCGTAGATGGCAACTGTGAGGTCCTCGCCGCGCTTCGCCGACTCGGGATGACAGAGGAGCTGGTGACCGAACACTACGGAGAACTGTTCTTTTGAACATATACGCTCCTTATGCCATGATTGTGCATGGCTGCGAGCAGCATCATCGATCTGCGCAAACTCCTCGCGGAACGTTTCCCGCAGGAGCAGGTGCCGCCCGGGGATCGGCTCCAAACCGGGTTACGAATTTTCGATGAAACCCTGGCCGGCGGCCTAACGAAAGGCGCGCTGACCGAATTGAGCAGCCCGCCCGGCAACGCGGGGAGCGCATCGATCATTGCCGCGCTCCTGCAACGAGCCGGTCGCGAGCGGTCTTTCCTCGCCTTGATCGATGGGCGCGATTCGTTCGATCCGCAATCGATGGAGGCTAGCGTGCTGCCCCATCTTCTCTGGGTGCGTTGCCGGAAAGCGAGCGAAGCGATCCAGGCGGCGGATCTGCTTTTGCGCGACGGAAATTTCCCGCTCGTCCTGCTCGATCTGGTCCTGAATCCCGCGACCGAATTGCGCCGGATTCCGCAGAGCCATTGGTACCGCCTCCAGCGTCTGGTCGAGCCGGCACCGACTGCATTTCTGGTTTTCACTCCACAGAGCATGATCAGCAGCGCACAATGGAAGCTGACCCTGGAGAACCGATGGACTCTGCCGCAGCTCGATTGGGAAGGAACCAAATTGCAGGGGCAGCTCCGAGCACGCCTGCAACGCGCCCAGCCTAACAAATGGAGGATGGTGGGATAGAATGACGAATGACCAATTCCGAATGATGAAGGAATGCCCAATGACGAATATGCAAACCCACGCATTTTTATCAATCGAGCCTGGTCATTCCTTCGGCATTGGTCCTTCGGCATTCGCCATTTAACCCGCATGTTTGCCGCGCTCTATCTGCCGGATTTCGAATTGCAGGCGGCTTTGCGGCACACGCCGGAACTGCAGGCCCAGCCGGTGGCTTTGCTCGAGGGCGAAGAAGCGAAAGCGACCATCCTGCAACTCACCCGCAGCGCGGCGGAGGCGGGAGTGAGCCGAGGAATGACCCCGAGCCAGGGGCTGGCCCGTTGTTTGAGCCTGATCATCAAAACCCGCGCTCTCGAGCAGGAGAAAATCGCCGGGGAAATTCTGCTGCATCACGCCGGCACGCTCGCGCCGGAAACGGAAGCGACCGCGCCCGGGGTTTGCACGGTCCACTTTACTTCGGCGAAAAACTGCCGCGAAAATGTGGAGCGCGTGATAAGGCAACTGGCTCAATTGCAATTAACCGCCCAAGCCGGGCTGGCCGCGACCCCCGATCTCAGCTTTCTCGTCGCCTGCCTCGCTCGCCCGGTCTTGCAGATTGATGATCCGGGAAAATTCCTCGCGCCGTTACCGATTGAGGCGCTGCTGCACCTGCCGATTTTGTAACGACTCTGATTCCGATTGCGGGTTCCGGGTAGCGCATGCGTCTCGCGTGCTGGTGACGGTGTTCCACCGTCACGAACTTTCATGGAGGGTCGAGCCCTCAGCAGCCTAACGGCCATTCGGAAGTTCGTCGCCGCGGGACGCGTCGACCAGCCCGCGAGACGCGTAGCGACTCGTGCTCGTTAGGCCATCTTAACCGCCCGCGTAATCGGGATACTTCTGGCGTAGTTGCGCCTTCGCCTGCTCGGCTTCGTTCGCTTTGCCCGCTTTCTGGTAGGCATGCGCCGCTTTGTCGAGCGCTTGCGGGGTGATCTCGGGATCGTCGTAGAGGAGGGCCACGCTCATGAAGACTTTGCCCGCTTCTTCGAATTGCTGGCGCTCCATCTCCACCTCGCCCGCGAGCAATCGCGCCTGGGCGTTGACCCGGCCTTCCGGTTGGAGGGTCATGATTTCATCGGCGATTTTTTGCGCTTCATCCGGTTTATGCGCTCCGATTTTCGCTTCGCCCAAGGCGAGCATCGTCTTCGCTTTGGCCGCGGGATCGGTGGTGGTGGCGAGAAATTTCTGAAGCGAGACCTCGGCCTCGGCTGGTTGTTTTTGCTTCATTTGCGCGTCGCCGAGATAAAACCAGAAATCGGATTTCACGCTGCTCACGTTGCCGGTCTTGCTCAGGGCGCTGAGGTATTTCGTGGCTGCGGCGTAGTCCTTGGCATTGTAAAGTTCGAGCCCGAGCCATTCGAGAATCTCCGCCGGCACCTGACCATCTGGTGAGGCGGCATAGAAGGCGTCGACCTCCTTGGCCAGCGCGTCGCGTTGCTTGAGATAGAAATAGGAAGACATGATGCGCAGCCCGGCCGAGGCGTCGTATTGTTCGCTGCTCAGTTGCTTCGCCTTCTTCATTTCGGCGATCGCCGTCTCGTAGTCCTTCGTCTCGAAAGCCGCTTTCCCGATGTAATAATGGGCCTGCGCGGCGGCGGCACTCTTCGGGAATTCTTTCAGGAGCTGCTGGAACGTTTCCGCCATTCCCTTGGGATTGTCGGTTTGGCCGAGGATGAGCGCCTTTTGTTGCAGGGTTGCCTCGCGTTCAGGGGCTTTGGGATAGCTGCCGAGCAGTCGGTTGAGATCGGCCAGGGCGCGGTCGTAGTTTTTCGCGTTCTGATAGGCGAGCGCCCGTTGTGCGAGCGCGGATGGCATTTGCGGATTGGTGGGGAAGGCCTGGATGAAATAGCCAAAGGCGTCGGTCGCTTTCTCGGCCTCTTTGCTCTGGACGTAGCACCAGCCGAGTTTGAAAGCGGCTTCGGCCCGGAGCTTGACCGACAATTTTGAATCCCGCAGATCCTGATAGAGGCGAGCCGCCGCCGCAAAATCCTTCTCTTTGTAGAGTGATTCGGCCTTAAGCAGCCTGGCCTGGTCGCCGCGTTCGCCTGCGGGATCCTCTTTCAGGTAAGCGTCGATCTCCTCGCGCAGTGCCGGGTCATTGGAGTTGTAGAGACCGATCAAGCGCTGATACTGCGCGTCCTTCGCCTCGTCGCGCGCCGGATATTTCTGCATGATCTGGCGGTAGATTTCCTGCGCTTCCTTGAAGTTTCCGAGTTGCCGCTGGCTGTTGGCAGCGAGGAGCATCATCTCGGGTCGCACTTCCTCTGGAACCTGATCTTTGCTCTTTTGATAATCGGCCACGGCCTGTTCGTATTGTCCCGCCTGATATTCGAGACGGAGCAAGCCGACGGCGGCGATGCCGCTCCAGCGCCCGGCTTCGGGCAGTTTGCGGCCTTTCTGCAGGAGAGCGGTCGCTTTTGCCGTCATCGCTTTGTCCGGCTGGTCTTTTTCGCTCTGGGCGAGTTCGAGCGCCGCCAGCCCGGCGCGCACCGTCGCCTCTGCTTTGAGCACGGCTTTCCCAGTTTCACCGGCGAGAGCTTCGAATTGCTTGAGGGCATCGCCCTTGCGCCCGGCGGCGAGGAAAATGGAACCGGTCGCCAGCCGGGCATCGTCTCGGAATGGATTGGGATTATCGACCGCGATAACCTGCTGATAAACGTCGCGCGCTTCATCTTTGCGATCGAGATTTTCCAGGCAACGCGCTTCGAAATAGCGCGCGGAGAGGGCGAGCGCCGTCACTTTCACCTTCGCCGCGGCGCGATGGAAGAGCGGCAACGCCGAAGCGTAATCCTTGTCGTTAAAATAGATTTCCGCCAGGCCGTAGGAGGCGGGTCCGGCCAGTTCGGCATCGGGGAAATCTCGCTGCACGGTTTGGAAACTGGTTCGCGCGGCGGGGAGGCGATTGAGCGCGCGGTAGGACTGACCCATGTAGAAAAGCGCGGTGACCCGATCCGGGGAATTGGGGTAAAGGCCGAGGAATTTTTCATACTCCGGTACGGCCAGGTCGTAGATTTTGCGGCCGAAAAGTCCGTTCGCGTAGTTGAGCTGGTTTTGCGCGGGCGACTCCGCGTTCTCTGCAGGCGCTTCGCTGGTCGAGGCCGGAGTTGGGGCGGGGGTGGCGATCGCTTCCGTCACCGCCGGGACAGGCAACGCGCGCATGATGGTGGGCTCGGATGTCGAACGTTCGCCCGGCTCCACCGGGATGGCGCGCGCCACGGGCGGCTCCTGCACGGGAATGGCGCGTCGGATGGGAGTGGGCGTTTGCCCAGGCGCAGACACCGGCCAAAGCAGACCGGCCGCCGTGACGATGAGCGCGGCGAGACAGCGCCGCGATTTCATTTTGCGGTCGCGAAAGCCACGTTCGTCACGCCGGCTTGGCTGCAAATATCGAGCACGTTCACGATGTTTTTGTAGGCGCCAGCCTCGTCGCCGCGGATCACGACAGCTTGATCAGGGTTCAGTTTGACCAGCCCCTGCAACATCGTGGTGAGATCGGGCCCGGAAAGGGATCGACGGTTCACCACCACGTTGCCGTCCGCTTTCACGTTCACGATCACGTCGCCGATCGGGGCCGATTTTTCCTTCGCCGTCGTGGCCTTTGGGATCCTAACGTCGAGTTCGTTCTCGTTCCGAGCCGCGTTCCAGGTGAGGAGGAAAAAAATGAGGAGGAGCAGGAGGACGTCGACCAACGGCGCGAGTTGGATGCCGGGATGCTGCGAAACGGTGCGGCTGCGGAAATTCATCTCGGGATGCGGGATGCGGGATGCGGGTTGCGGGTTGCGGGCTCGGTGGGGTGTTCGCGTTCTACACCCTTGATGAAAACGTTAAGTTTCCGTCCGAGAAGATCCAGTCGCGCTCTTAGGCTGCGGAACGTCGCTTCATTCACCAACGCACCGGTTTCGTGAAGGCATTCCAAGTGGTCGATCGTCTCGTCGCAGGAAGAATGGGCAAACACGAGATACCGGATAAACTCCTGTTTGTAGCGGCGCCGCCCGTAGCCTTCGACGATATTCGATCGGATCGACTTCGCCGACCGGCGGATCTGCGCAGCCGCCTCACACTTCTCAAAAGTCGATAGGTCTTGGAGTGTCATCCTATGGATATCAATCGCCGTCTCTCGCGCTAATTTCCAAATCTCGAGGTCCGGGTAGCTCATGAGCGGCCTGCGGGATACGCGATGCAGAAAATGAGATGCACGATGCGTGGTGGACGCGGCCATTCCGCATCCCGAAACGCGTATCCCGCATCCCGCTAAAATTCATCTTCGAGCAGGACCGGGGCGCGCTCGCGACGTCGGTTATGCTGAACCGAGAGAAGGGCAACGATATGCGTGCTGGCCGATTCGAGATCGGAGACTAGCCGTTGCGCGCGGCCGCGAAAGATGGCGTAGAAAATCATCGCGGTGATGCCGATGCCCAAACCGCCGCAGGTGTTGATGAGCGCCTCGCTGATTCCTTTTGAGAGCAAAACGTAGCGCGACGGCCCCATCTCAGAACCAAGCGCGCCAAAGGAGCGAATGATGCCGATGACCGTTCCGAACAAACCGACCAGCGGCCCGATTGTCGCGATGTCGGCCAGGTAAGTAACGCGGTTGTTGAGACTGGTCGCGACCCGGGTGCCTTCCGTTTCCGCGATCTCGCGCGCCTGGGCGAAATCGGCGTTCGGATTCTTGGTCATGAAATCGAGCGTCTTCTGGACGACGCGGGCAATGGCTTCGCCGTGTCGATTCGAAACCGCGAGCAGGCCAAGATAATCGCGTTTGCGCAGGAGAGCGTCGGCGGTCGCCATGTAGCCGCTGCTCACGATCGCGCCGCGGCGGATGGTGAAGAAGAAAACG
>JALYOR010000330.1 GCA_030856765.1 Verrucomicrobiota bacterium
GAGCAAGGATGAAAGCGGTCGTCCCGCTGGCCAGGAAAAACGTCGCCGCCACGTCGCTCGGCCAGTGCGCGCCGAGATAAACCCGGGACCAGGCGATCGCGCCCGCAAACGAAAAGTAGAGCCAGCCCCAGCGCCGGTAGAAAAAAGCGAGGACGACGGCGACCGTCACGTTGTTGGCCGTGTGCCCGGAAGGGAAAGAAGGTCCCGAGCTGTTGCGATCGCGCGCGCCGGAATAGCGGATCGTGACCGGTTTGAAAACGGAGAGGAATTTCGGACGCGCCTTGGCCATTTCCACCATTCGGACGCGCTCCACCTGCTTCGGCCTGCGACGATCGACCAGCTTCTTGATTTGCGCCGTGAGATTGATGTTCAGCAGCAGAGCCATCCCGACGCAGAAAACCAGCGCGCGCCCCTTGAATCGGCCGAAGATCAGCGCATACAGCACGAGCACGACGATCAGCGGGATCCAGATGTCGACGTTACTGATCGCCGCCATGAACAAGTCGAGTCCGGGGCTCGTCCATTGCTGATTAATAAGATGAAAAATGGTATGATCCATGAGGCCGCCGCGCGGCGAGCGGTGCGGCACGATAAGAAGCGCACCGATACGAAACAAGTGCTTTACCACTGCGCGCTTCTCCTCCTCACCCTGGCTGGTTCCAGCGCGCTAGCCCGGGCCGACGTCCCTTCCGCGCAGGAAATTCTCGGCCAGGTGCGGCTGCAACAGGTGCAGCAGCAAGTCGATCTCCAAGGCCAGTTGCGAACCGAGGGCACCGTCATTCCTTTCCGCCTCACCCAGACCGGACCGGTTATTCGCTACACTTTTTCCAATCCCCCGGAGGTCATTCAGCTGCGCTTGGGCGACGATGGCGCGCGTCTCGATTTAGTGAAGGAATTCAGCACCAAAAAGTTCGCCAACTCGAGGCTGGACGAAAAAATCGGCGGCAGCGCCGTGACCTACGGCGACCTGGCGCTAAAATTTCTCTATTGGCCTAACTCGCAGGTGATCGGCGCCGATACTCTCCGCACCCGAAATTGCTGGAAGCTCCGACTCACCGCTCCTTCGCCCGACGCATCCTACGCCAACGTTTTCCTCTGGGTGGACAAGGAGAGCGGTGCCCTCATGCGGATGGAGGGCTACGACGCCAAAGGCAGGCTCCTGAAGCGCTTTGAGGTCGTCTCCGCGCAAAAAATCGAAGGCCGCTGGTTCCTGAAACAGATGCGGATCGAAACCATGCAACCGGACACGGGCAGGGTGCAGACGCGCAGCTATCTCGAGATAAAAAAATAGCCCGCCTGTGCGTCGACTGGCTCGTCGAGAGGGCCCCGCGGGTTGAGCAAAACCGAAAAGACCGTATTAATTCCCGATGCTTTCCGTCCGCCTTACACTCATTTCTCTGCTCGTCCTGCCGTTAGCCAGCTCGTTACGCGCGGCACCTGTCGTTTCTGCGCAGATCGCAGACTTCACCGTTTACGACGCCACGCCCGCGAACGAAATCGATCTCACCACGAAGTTCAGCGATCCCACCTTGTCGGCCAACACAGTTCGCCTCGAGACCGTGCTCGGGGACATCGAAGTGACTCTCTTCGACCAGAAAACACCGATCACGGTCGATAATTTTCTCCGTTACATCGATTCCGGCGCCTACTACCCGAACGACATCGTGATCGACCAGCCGGCACCGCTCTTTTTCCATCGCTCTGTCCCGGAATTTGTCATCCAGAGCGGCGGCTATGCGGCGACGCAGGACCCGCTCGATCCTCCGTTTATTTTCCCCACCGCGGTCACCCAATTCGAACCCATCGTGAACGAAGCGCGGCCCGATCTGCACAATGTGCGGGGCACCATCTCGATGGCGAAGCTGCCCAACGATCCCGACAGCGCGACCAGCCAGTGGTTCATCAACTTGGTCGATAACAGCGGGCCTCCGAGCAACCTCGATACGACCAATGGCGGCTTCACCGTCTTCGGGCAGGTCACCACTCCGAGCCTGGCAGTGATCGACGCGGTTGCGGCCGAGCCGACCTTCAACGCGAGCACAGTTTACGGCTCTGCCTTTTCCGAGCTGCCGCTGCGCGATTACTCCTCCACTTCGAGTGACCTGCCGAAGATCGAAAATTTCATCAACATCACCGACATCATCCGGCCGCTGGTTTTCTCGGCAAGCAGCGATCAGCCCGCCGTCGCCGGGGTGAGCGTGATCTCCAACGACCTCTTTGTGCAGGGATTCAGCCCCGGTACCGCGACCATCACGGTGACCGCCACCGACGCCAACGGCGCCACTGCTTCACAATCGTTTGCCGTCACAGTCCAGAGCACTCCGGTCCACGCGGCCAACATCTCGACCCGCCTCCAGGTGGGCGCCGGAGAGGACGCGTTGATCGGCGGATTCATCGTCCTCGGCGACGCGTCGAAGCGGGTGATGATCCGTGCTATCGGTCCCTCGCTCCAAGGCGTGAACGGCGCGCTGAGCGATCCGAATCTCGAATTGCACGACTCCAGCGGCGCTCTCATCGCCTCCAACGACGACTGGCAAAATGCGCCTAACAAACGCGACATCATGAACAGCGGCTTCGCGCCGACCGACCCGGCTGAGGCCGCCATCCTCACCACGCTGGATACGAACAGTTCCGGCACGGGTTACACCGCCGTGGTCCACAGCGCGGATGGCACCAGCGGCGTCGGTCTGGTCGAGGTCTATGATCTCGACAGCGGGCCCGGCGCGAGCGTGCTCAACATCTCGACCCGCGGCAACGTCCAGGTCGGCGATAACGTCATGATCGGCGGCTTCATCATCTCCGGGGGGGGAACGCAGCGCGTGCTGGTGCGCGCGATCGGTCCTTCGCTGGCTGGAGGCGTGAGCGATCCTTTGGCTGATCCGACCCTGACGCTGTTTGATAGCCAGGGCACGCAGATCGATTTCAACGACGACTGGCAGGACAGCCCGGTCGCCGACGAGATCGAAGCGACCACCATCCCGCCGACCGATCCCGCCGAATCGGCCGTCCTGCAAACCCTCGTGCCGGGAGCCTACACCGCGATTCTGGCCGGATTTGACAACACCACCGGCACCGGATTGCTCGAGGTCTACGCGCTGATCAATTAGGGCGAAGAAACTGGGCAAGCGGAAGCTTGCCCCTCCGGAGGGACGAGCTTCCGCTCGTCCAGTTTCGGCGATCGGCCGCTCCATCCCGTTAGGCGCGTTTCCGACGCTACAGCACGCCCACCCGGTAGCGTGCGCTGTCGCAGCGCATCTTCCGCCTTACCCTAGGCGTCGTTAGGCACGCCGGCCCGGACGATTTGGGAAAAACTCCGCGGGTCGAGACTGGCGCCGCCAACCAGCGCGCCGTCAATGTCCGGCTGGGAGAGGAGTTGGCGTGCGTTCTCCGGTTTGACGCTACCGCCATACTGGATGCGGATCTTGTCGGCCGTCGCCTCATCGGACATCTCCCGGAGAATCTGGCGGATGAAAGCATGTGCTTCCTGCGCCTGCTCGGTAGTCGCCGTCTTGCCCGTGCCGATGGCCCAGACCGGTTCGTAGGCGATTACGGTTTCGAGGAGTTCCTTCGCCTCGACCTTGGCCAGACTGCCGCGGAGCTGCGTGGAGAGGACTTTCTCGACTTCGCCTTTCTCGCGCTGTGCAAGAGTTTCCCCGACACAGACGATGGGCCGCAATTGTTCCACATGCGCGGCGCGGACTTTCCTGTTCACGATCGCATCCGTCTCGCCAAACATTGCCCGACGTTCGCTGTGCCCGAGCACCACGTAGCGGACAAAAAGTTCGCGCAACATGGCGGGGCTGATTTCGCCGGTGTAAGCGCCGCTTCGCTCCCAATGCATGTTCTGCGCGCCAACTTTGATGCTCTGTGTCTGGGTGAGCAGTTCGGTCACTTTGGGAATCGCGGTAAACGGCGGCACGATCACAATTTCGACTTCATCGAGGTCCCCGATCTCACGGAGAAAAATGGTGATGAACGCTTCCGACTCGCTCTGAGTCATGTGCATCTTCCAATTGGCGGCGATTATCTTTTTGCGCATGAGATTTGGGCGGGCTGAAGGGTGAAAAGTTCTAATTCTTGTCGGTCAGGGCCGCGACCCCCGGTAATTCTTTGCCTTCGATCAGCTCGAGCGAAGCGCCGCCACCGGTGGAAATAAAAGTCATCTGGTCCGCGAGACCGGCCAATTTGACCGCGGTCACGGAGTCGCCGCCGCCAATGATGGTGGTGGCATTCGCTTCGGCTATCGCTTCCGCGATCGCTTCGGTTCCGGCCGAGAACTCCTGAATCTCGAAAATTCCGGGCGGGCCGTTCCAGAGAATGGTTTTAGCGTGGGCGATCTCGTTTTTGAAGAGTGTGATCGTTTCCGGCCCGATATCGACCGCCATCCAGCCGTTGGGAATGTCGTATTCGTGCGAGATGCGGCCACTGTGCCGGGTCGCCGCGCCCGGTTTGATCTCTTCTGCGCCTAACAAATCAATCGGCAGCAGCATGCGAACGCCCTTTTCTTTGGCCAGCGCGGTCAACTCGCGCGCCAGATCGAGCTTGTCCTTCTCCACCCGGCTGCTGCCCATGTGCACACCCTGCGATTCGAGGAAGGTATTCGCCATCGCACCGCAGATCAGGATGGTATCGGCCTTTTCTATCAGCGCCTTAATCACGCCGATCTTATCCGAAACCTTCGAGCCACCGAGGATGACGAGGAATGGTTTGGCCGGATTGGCCAGCTCTTCGTGCAGGTATTTG
>JALYOR010000342.1 GCA_030856765.1 Verrucomicrobiota bacterium
AACAGAGATCCATTTCGTGATGCCGCTGGTTGATGCTGAGCGCCTGGGTCAGTTTTCCCGGCCCGGAACAAAGCCGCTTCACCTCCTCGAGACCTCGCCGTCGTCGCATCAGAGCGAGTCCCTGCCGAGGTTCGAGCGCCCGGATGAGGACCAGGCCGTCCCGTGGTCCGCCCTTGACCAACACATTGAACATCCAATGCACACCGTAGTTGAAATAGACGTAGGCGGCGCCGGGCTTGTTGCGTTCGATGTAGGCTCGCGCGCTCGGCCGCTTGAAGGTGTGGCAGGCTTCGTCGCCTTCGACCAGGTAGGCCTCCGTCTCGACCACGATCCCCGCGCATTTACCCCAGACGAGCTCGGCGCCGATGAGGTTCTCGGCGCAGGTCAGCGGATCCGTTCGAAAAAAGGCCTCGCGCAACACGCCCGCACATTAACAGCATCGACTTGTGAAGAAATTGCCTTCGCACGCTTCCCTGTCCGGGGCCTATGTCCGAATGTCATTGTGCTAATGCTTCTTAACTGCGAAAGACGCGACGTGCGATGAGCGATCAGCCCGAGTTCGACAATAAAATTCTTCTCGACGAACCCGACCGGGGACGACGGTTGATCCAGGAATTCTACGAGCAGTACGATGAAACAAGCAGTTACAAAAGCTGGGGCGGACAGCACGAAGAAATCAAAGCCGCGTTTTACCGCCAACATTTGGAAGCAAATCATCACCACGCGGACAGCTTGGGGTTGGATGTGGGTTGCCACGGCGGAGCGCTCATCAAACTCGTCGGCCGGATTCGCTGGTTTGGAATAGATGTCAATCCTAAGGCCCTGGCGGTCGCCCGGGCCGCCGGTATCGCTTGCGCCGAACTGGATTTCACCGCGGGAATCGCGGTGCGAGATGAGCGCTTCGATGTCTTGATGATGACCGAGGTGTTGGAGCACCTGCCCTATCCTTCCATTAGCGTCCGCGAGGTTCATCGCATCCTGAAGAAAAACCCGGGCAGTCTTTTTGTCGGTTCTGTGCCGCTCGACTATCATCTGCACCGGCGCTGGAAGGTTCTTCGCGGCAAGCGGCTTTCGGGAGAGCAAACGCATGTCCATCACTTTTCCTTCGACGAGCTGGATCGCCTCCTCAGATTCTATTTTGCGAAAATCGATTACCTCCCTTTAAGCGGTACCGCCAAGCGCTACCCTCGGCTCGGATTGCCTTTCAACCTTTTCGTTCGAGATATCGCGTGGGCAGCCTCCTCGCCCAAGACAAATGTTGGCCGCTGGGAGTTGCGGCCTGCCTCGAAATTGAAGAGAAAGTGAATGTTTCTGCCGAGTGACGATGACCCTGGGGTCCGCCAGGGTGCGCCGTCAATAAAATGGAGCCAACCCGCGCGTTGCTGATCCGACGCGCGACTCGGCGAAATCAGTGGAGGCCACTCGGCGCACCACTTTGCGGCGGCGAAAGTAATCGATCAGCGCCTCGCGTGTTTGCACCGGATGGAAGGTCAGTCGCGCCTCGGGCCGCGTCAGAATCTGGCGCAGCTTCATGAAGCGATGGCCGGCACTGCTAGCGTCAAAAGTGTTGAGGGCAATGCGATAATGGCGGCCGGGATCGAGCAGAAAACCATCGAATCGACGCAAATCCGTTAGGCGTCGGCTGCTTCCCTCTCCGGCTACGCTGAATCTGAATCCGGACAAAGCTCGGGTCTCGCGACTTTGCCAGACCTCCTGCATCACGACCTTCAGTTCGAGCGGTGTAAACTCGCCGGTCACAAGAAAGTTTTCGTAGGGAAGAATTGTCCAGATATCGCCGATCGTTTTCGGCCCTTTCCTGAACGCGTGCTGATCAAACAATCCGTGAAAGACGCCATCAATCCTCACCCCGCGTTCCGTGAGTGCCTCCTGGGTCGCTGCCGCGACCAAGGCATCGACCTCGCTCGGCTGGCCATCAATGCTTCGGGTGCTCAATGTTTCCGCCAACTCGCCCACCGGCTCGTCCAACACGGAAGCGGCGCGATCGAGCATTGGCTGAGTGCGACTGAGCACCACGGGATCCAAGGCGAAGTGGTGATCCATCCGCTCGATGAATGCTTCTTGATGAAGAAGCTTCTTCGTCGCGCGATCGAAAATCAGATCAACCTTTCCGACATGAATCCCAAAGTGGTCGGCCTGAGTCAGGATAACGCCGTTCGTTAGGCGACTGGAAATACCTTGATGAGTATGGCCCGCGATAAAAACCGGCACCTCCGGGAATTCGGCGGTCAACGACATCACGCGATTGGCGAAATCGTCTCCACCGGTGCGCTCCTTCAAACCCATGTGCCCCGCCAGGACGATGGCGTCCGCCCCGCCTGCACGAGCCTGGCGGATGGCCCGGCGCGTGGGCTCGAACGGATGAGGAAATTCGAGGCCGTCGATGAACTTCGGCAGAAACCAGAACGGCATTCCCGGCGTCGTTAGGCCAATGATCGCAATCTTGATCCCGGCAATTTCTTGCAAGAGGTACGGCTGGATCTTTGCGAACGGATGACGGGGGTCGCCGAACTCGCCGGGCAGCCTCCCCTGAAGGAGGGTGTTCGCAGCCAGGACCGGCATTTGGGAGCGCGCGAGCGCCTGCAGGAAAGGCTCCAAGCCCCAATCGAATTCGTGATTACCGACGATCCAGGCATCGTAACGGAGGAGGTTAAAGAGATCGATCATCATCCCGCCCTGATCACTGAGCGCGAATTGCGTTCCTTGATAGACGTCGCCGATATCGATCAGGAGCGAGTTCGGATTCTCTGACCGCCACCTTTGAATTTGCGTGGCGCAACGCGCCATTCCCCCGAGGTCGGCCCGCCCCCGGTAGTCGATCGTCGGCAGAATGTGGCCATGCAGGTCGGTAGTGTGCAGGATCGATATGCGGACGAGGTCCTGTGCTGGCCCCTCGGCGGCGTCCAGCCATCGCGGCAGCACGCTCGCCAGCGTCGCCCCGGTGAGGAGGCGAAGGAATTCACGACGATCGGGAGAACGCAGATTCACGGCGAATAAGCCGATTTTGACGCGAACCTGCGCCGCGACGATCTTTTTTTGCAAATGAAACTGGAGGGCTTGGATCACATCGCGCTGGCGGTGCGCGACGTCGAAGAGTCGATGAATTGGTACATCGATGTCCTGGGGTTGGAACAACAGCACGCCGATGCTTGGGATGGCGTCCCTATTTTCGTCGGTAAAGGTCCGACCGGCATCGCGTTATTTTCCGCGGAGGACGCGACGGATTTGCCGGGCGTCAAGCCTCCGGTCCGCATGCTGCATTTCGCGCTTCGTGCAGATCGGGAAAATTTCCTCGCCGCTCAGACTGAGCTGAAAGCCCGAGGAATTGCTTTTCACTTCGAGGATCACGGTATTGCGCACTCGATCTACTTCCGCGACCCCGACAGGCATCCATTGGAGATCACGACTTACGAACTGGGTGAGGCCGTCCGTCATCGCGGCGGAGTGTCCGGGTAGCGCATGCGGCTCGCGTGCTGGTCGCGGCTCTCACCGCGACGGACTTTCCGTGGCGTTCGGCGCCAGGATGAGACCTTTGTCTCGCAAAGTTCGTGACGGCGGGACGTCGTCACCAGCACACGAGACGTGTGCGCTACCCAGGAGGATGGCCAGTCGTTAGGCGACGCGGCCGCAGCAGTTCTTGTATTTCTTGCCGCTGCCGCAGGGACACGGATCGTTACGGCCGACTTTCGGCATTTCGCGGCGGACGGGAGCGAGCTCCAACTTCACTTCCGCTTCGCCCTCGCTATCGCTATCGCCGTTACCGCTGACCGGCGCGCCAATGCGCTCGGGGCGCCGGCCCGGGATCGGGCCATTCGCAGTGGGTGCGGTCGGCCCTTGCTCGCGCAGGAGAAATTGCGGGAGCGTGGAGAGGAAGGTTTCGAAAGCCTGCAGGTTGGAGGTGCTGCGAAACAGATTATGCAGCACTTCGTTCTTAATGTTCGCCATCAGGTCGACGAACATTTCGTAGGCCTCAGTCTTGTATTCGACGAGCGGGTCTTTTTGCGCGTAGCCGCGGAGGTAGACGCCTTCGCGGAGGGCGTCCATGGCATAGAGATGCTCCTGCCAGAGGCGATCGATCGCGTTGAGAATAATGTAGCGCTCGAGGCTTTTGACCGCGCCCGGATCTTCGTGGCTCGACTTGCGCTCGTAGGCGTCCTTGATCTTCGCGATCAGGAACTCGGCGTTTCCATCCGGTGTCCGGCTTTCGAATTCGGAGGCTTTTTCTTTCGTTAGGCCAAGCGGGAAGGTGGTGTTAACCCAATGGAGCAGGCCGGCGTGATTTGGCTCCTCGCTCGGCGCGCCGGTTCCGAGATATTCCTTCACCTTCGCCGGGACGGCTTCGTCGATCACTTCGTAGACGAGCTTGTGCGGATCTTCCGTGTCGATGACTTCGTTTCGGTAGGTGTAGACGACCTCACGCTGATTGTTCATCACGTCGTCAAAATCAAGCGTGCGCTTACGGGCGAGATAGTTGCGCTGCTCGACGCGTTTTTGCGCGGTCTCGACCGACCTGTTGAGCCAGCGGTGTTCGAGTTCCTGCCCTTCCTCGAGGCCGAAGCGTTCCATGATCTTAGTCATCCGATCGGCCGCGCCGAAGTTGCGCATGAGATCGTCCTCGAAGCTGACGTAGAAACGCGTCGCACCCGGATCACCCTGACGCGCACAACGGCCGCGGAGCTGCCGATCGATGCGGCGGGATTCGTGACGCTCGGTTCCGATGACATAGAGACCCCCGACGCCGGGGACGCCGGGCCCGAGTTTAATATCGGTGCCGCGGCCGGCCATGTTGGTCGAGATGGTGACGGTGCCGGGCTGGCCCGCGCGCTGGACGATCTCGGCCTCTTGCCGGTGGTATTTTGCGTTGAGCACGTTGTGCGGAATTTTTTCCCGCTTCAGCATGCGGCTAAGCAGCTCGGACGCTTCCACGCTCACGGTGCCGACCAGAACCGGCTGATTCGAGGCATGGCGCTCGCGGATTTCGTTGATGACCGCGTTGTATTTTTCGCGCCGCGTTTTGTAGATCCGATCGTTCGCATCGGCGCGCGCGACCGGGCGATTGGTCGGGATGACGGCGACGTCCAGTTTGTAGATGTCGTGGAATTCGTTCGCCTCGGTTTCGGCAGTGCCGGTCATGCCGGCGAGCTTGTGATAAAGGCGGAAGTAATTCTGGATGGTGATGGTGGCGAGCGTCTGCGTCTCGCGATCGATCTGCACGCCTTCCTTCGCTTCGACGGCCTGGTGCAAACCGTCGCTCCAGCGCCGGCCCGGCATTTTGCGGCCGGTGTACTCGTCGACGATGACGACTTTGTTTTCCTCGACGACGTAGGCGACGTCCTTCTCGAAAA
The DNA here is from genome assembly GCA_030856765.1 of Verrucomicrobiota bacterium. Taxonomy (GTDB): domain Bacteria; phylum Verrucomicrobiota; class Verrucomicrobiia; order Chthoniobacterales; family UBA10450; genus Palsa-1392. The sequence goes on from JALYOR010000342.1 coordinate 5,364, forward strand.
GGCAATAGGCGCGCAAGAGCTGCGAGATGTTGTGAATCTGCTCGGCGCGTTTGTCGCAGTGGTCCTGCTTCTCGGCTTTTAGCCGGTCCTTCTCCTCGTCGGTGATGCCGCCGTTGAGATCGATGTCGGTGAATTCGCTGATCAGGTCGGGGAGGACAAAGGAGTCGGGATCATCGGGGTTGAGAAAAGCGCGACCTTGCTCGGAGAGATCGGCTTCGTGCGATTTCTCGTCCATCGTATAGAAGAGCTCTTCCTTGAGGGCGAAGAGTTCCTCTTTGCGCGTGTCCTGATAGAAAGAGAGCTCGGCTTTGTCGATCGCCTTGCGCTTGTCGGGGTCCTCCATCATGCGGAGGAGCTGCTTGTTGCGCGGCTGGCCGAGCTTCACCTTGAACATGAGGAGTCCGCCCTCTTCCGGTTCGCCCTTCTCAAAGGCTTCCTTCGCTTCGCTGGCGAGCCGGTTGCCGAGCATGTTCTGCTTTTTGACCAACTGGTCGACCAGCGGCTTGAGTCGGTCGTATTGATGCGTCGAGACCGTGGCGGGGCCGCTGATGATGAGCGGCGTGCGCGCTTCGTCGATCAGGATGGAATCGACTTCGTCGACAATCGCGAAATGATATCCGCGCTGGACCTGCTGCTCGCGGGTCGTGGCCATGCCGTTGTCGCGCAGGTAATCGAAGCCAAACTCGGAGTTCGTGCCGTAAGTAATGTCGGCGGTGTACTGCTCGCGACGAAGATCGGGCGGCTGATCGTGCTGGATGACGCCGACGGAAAGGCCGAGAAATTGGTAGAGCTGGCCCATCCATTCGGCGTCGCGGCGGGCGAGGTAATCGTTCACCGTCACGAGATGCGCGCCGCGCCCGGCGAGGGCGTTTAGATAGAGCGGGAGGGTGGCGACGAGCGTCTTGCCCTCGCCGGTGGCCATTTCCGCGATCCGGCCGCGGTGGAGAACAACGCCGCCGATGAGCTGGACATCGAAGTGCACCATGTTCCATGTCATCGGCTGATCGCAAACGGTGAAACTTTCCTGCCGCTCAGTCAGGCGCCGCGCGGCATTTTTTACCACCGCAAAGGCCTCGGGAAGAATCTCATCGAGGCGGCCGGCGAGGGCAGCGGGGTCTTCGATCGCACTGAGTTCGGTATTCCAAGTCGCGGTCTTGGCTCGCAGTTCTTCATCAGACAAAGCCTTGAATTGCTCGTCGAAAGCATTGATCTCGCGCACGATCGGATGCAACCGCCTGATCTCGCGCTGATTTTTCGAGCCGAGTATTTTCTTTAAAATCCAACTGACCATGAGGTGAGCAATATCAACGAGAATCGCACACGATCAATTGCTGTGAGCCCGCCGAAGACCGACCCCGGGCGCATCCGGCACCGCCGCGGGCCGTTTTTCCCCCTCGACAGGGAAATTCCGCCCGGTTGGCTTCGCATCGTTGTGCGCGATAATTTTGCGGCTAAGCTCGGGGCCATGAAGAAAATTGTCTCCACTAGCGACGCCCCGGCGGCGATCGGGCCCTACTCGCAGGCCATCCGCAGCGGCTCGATGCTTTATTGTGCCGGCCAAATCCCACTCGATCCCGCCACCGGGCAGATCGTTCCCGGAGATATCGGCGAACAAACCAAGCGGGTTTTGGAGAATGTGGCCGCCATCCTGAAGGCGGAGCACCTCTGTTTCGACCACGTGATCAAGACAACCGTCTTCTTGACCAGCATGGATGACTTCCAGGCGATGAACGAAATTTACGGCACCTACTTCCGCGAAAATCCCCCCGCCCGTTCCACGGTCGCCGTCTCCGCCCTGCCGAAGGGTGCCAAAGTCGAGATCGAAGTCATCGCCGCGGCAAGTGAAAATCCGGCCACGGGTGGAAAGACTGTCAGTGACACCTCAGGCTAGACGAAGCACCGACCTTACGATGCCGGAAGATTTGCTCTCCGTATTTCGCCAGGCGGGAGCGTTGCTCGACGGTCACTTTGTGCTTCGGTCTGGGCTGCACAGCCGCCAGTTCTTCCAATGCGCGCTCCTCCTCCAACACACGGAGATCGCCGCGCGGGTCTGCGGCCAACTCGCGGATAAACTACGCGAGCTGGAATGCGACACGGTCATCTCTCCGGCCTTGGGCGGGGTCATAGTCGGACAGGAGGTCGGCCGATCGTTAGGCAAACGCCATATCTTTGCGGAAAAGGAAGCGAGCGGCCTGGTCCTGCGCCGCGGATTCAAGATTGCGCCTAACGAACGTTTCATCGTGGCCGAGGACGTCGTGACTCGCGGCGGCCGCGTCCAGGAAACGATTGCCATCGTGCGGCAACATGGCGGCATCGTGACGGGGGTGGGCGTGATCGTGGACCGGAGCGGCGCAGCCAAGCCTGACTTTGACTGCCCCTTCGTGAGCCTGGTCGAGATGAACGTCGAGACGTTCCCGGCGGACCAACTGCCTCCTGACTTGATCAATATCCCCGCGCTGAAACCCGGGAGCCGTTAGGTTGTCGCGATTGATTCTTCCTGAGGGCGGGTCTATCCATGATCAGCCGAGCCGTTTCGGCGCCCCATGACTAAAGGTGCTGTCTCCATCACGGGTGCCCATCGCTCCGGCACCTCCATGTTGGCGCGGCTGCTCCACCGCTGTGGGCTCCATCTCGGCGCGGAGAGCGACCTCATGCCGGCGGCGGCCGATAACCCCGACGGTTTTTGGGAACATCTCCGCTTCGTCAAACTCAACGACGAGATTCTGAATGCGGTCGGTGCGGCTTGGGATTTACCGCCGTCGGAGCGATCAACCTTTGACTCCGCCAACCTGCTTCCTCTTCGCGCCAAGGCGCGCCTGCTGCTGGAAGAGTTTGAAGGGCGGGCGCCCTGGGGTTGGAAGGATCCTCGCAATTGTCTGACGCTGCCTTTCTGGAAGAGCCTGCTGCCCGATTTAAAATCAGTCATCATCGTGCGCAATCCGCTCGAGGTCGCTTACTCCATGCACAAGCGCAACGGCACTTCCTACGCTCTTGGACTCCGGCTATGGGAGCTTTACAACCGACGCCTGCTGACGATCTCCCCGGACGAGCGCCTCATTACCAGTTACGATGCCTTTTTCGCTGATCCGGCCAACGAGTTGCGCAAGATCGCCGCCTTCATCGGTCTCCCAGACGGTGCAACAATCGCGGAGGCGTCATCCCTGGTCGCGGTGCAGCGTCGCCATACGACCTTCACGCTCGAGCAGATGATAGATACCGGCATCGGCGAGCCTATTGTCGAGCTTTACCGCACCCTCACGGGTGGACCGGCCCGCGACAGAACAAGCGCGGCGGCAGAGACACACTCTGTCGGCGACGACAGGGATCAGTTGGGCGGCACCGAGAGCCAGCTAAGAACTAGTCTGCCGGACAGCGAGGATATCCGGAAGGAGTTAGCAACGCGCCGGGGCGATGAGACCCGGCACGAGGAAGAAATCACGCGGCATCAAACGACGATTGAAGGCTTGCGACAGGAGCTTTCTCTTAACTCGATCCGCGCCGCCGGAGAAATTAATCGGCGCGATGGCCGAATTGAGGAATTACAGAAAGCCTACGCGCATTTGGATAAACTGCTCGAGGGAGAACGGGACCAGCGCAATCAACTCTACACTGAGCTGGATCGGATTCGACAGGAAGCCAGGGCAGCGAAGAGTCAGACCGAGGCCGATCAAAACGAACTCGCGCAGCTACGCGACCGCTTTGCCCAGAGTAACCAGCTCCTGCAAACAATCAGCGTTCGCCTGACTGACTTCGAATCGCGGAATGTTTTCCTTACCGACCGATTGCGGAAAGAACTGCTGGAGACGAAACGTCTCCTCCGCCTGCTCGACCAAATCGACGATGCGGCCACGCTACTCCGGCGTTCGCGCCGCTGGAAGCTGGCTAATCCCTTTGCCGCCCTCCTCGCAGCGATGAAGGGAAAACCACTCCAGGGTTTTGGTCATTTGGATAAGAACGTGGAAAAATATCGTGACTGGCGGGCGAAACATCCGGAGATGGAGTTCCTGGCTGAAGAAATCCAGGCCTTGCGCCCGAGGGCAACCCCATCGCCGCCGGCCGCCACCGAAGCGCAAAGAAGCGAGCCTGCCACCCTGGCACCGCGTGAGAACAAGCCCCAGGCTCCATCCAAGCCGATCGAATTCGCAAGGCGCGATAAGGTCACAACATCCATCATTATCCCCGTCTACAATCAGGTGGACTTCACTTTGGCCTGTCTCGCTTCCATTCAGGAGCATTCGGGAGACGTGCCCTTTGAAGTCATCGTCGTTGACGACGCTTCCACCGATGCCACGCCGGAGCGTCTGAGCAGCATACCCGGCATGAGTTACCTTCGCGCCGAAAGCAATGCTGGCTTTATCGCTTCTTGTAACCGCGGTGCCGAGACCGCTCGAGGTGACTTCCTTCTCTTTCTCAACAACGATACAACCGTCACGGATGGATGGCTAAAGGCCCTTCTGGATACCTTTGATTACGAACCGCGGGCCGGCCTCGTCGGCTCTAAACTCGTCTATCCAGACGGCCGCTTGCAAGAAGCCGGCGGAATCATCTGGCGGGATGGCAGCGGCTGGAACCGGGGCAAATTTCAGGACCCCGCCAACCCAGAATTTAACTACCTGCGCGAAGTAAGTTACTGTTCGGCGGCCAGCGTGTTGATTCCGAAAGCGCTATTCGAGAGCCACGGTGGTTTCGATACCAAATACAGCCCGGCTTACTACGAAGACACCGACCTCGCCTTCAAGGTCGCCCAGAGCGGCCGAAAAGTCCTTTACCAGCCCCTGAGTGTCGTCGTCCATCACGAAGGCACCACCAGCGGAACGGACACCGCTTCGGGAGCCAAACGCTACCAGGAAATCAACCGCAAGACCTTCACATCGACATGGGCGTCGGCTCTGGCTTCCCTGCCGGAGAGTGGCGATATCGATTCATTCTACGCTCCGCGGGAGGGCGTCAAACGGATTCTGGTCATCGATCACCATTTGCCCATGCCAGACCGAGATTCTGGCTCGCTTCGAATGTTCAACATCCTGAGCATCCTTCAGAAACTCGGTCACCAAGTGACCTTCATTCCTGATAACCTTGCCGACATATCTCCCTATGGCGACGACCTCCGGCGACGCGGAATAGCCTTCCTCCACCACCCCTACATCAAGTCCATCCGGGATCACTTGGAAAAGGAGTGGATTCGCTACGATTCTGTTATTCTGAGTCGCTGTGATTTCGCCCGCAAGCATCTTGCCGACGTCCGCCTATTTGCTCCTAGAAGTCGAGTCATTTTCGACACGGTCGATTTGCATTTCCTACGAGAATCCCGCCACGCAGAGATGACCAATGACCATGCCGCTCAGCGCGCGGCCGATGAAAAGCGTCTGCTAGAATACGAACTGATCGAACGAGCGGACGAAACCTGGGTTGTTAGCCCGGCCGAGAAGGAGCTGCTAAACGCAGCACTTCCGGAGGCCCCCGTCGAAGTCATCTCAAATATTGTGGACATCCCGGGTTCGGCCACCTCGTTCTCAGAGCGGCGCGATATCCTCTTTATTGGAAGTTTTCAGCATCCGCCCAACACCGACGCTGTTCTCTTTTTTGCCCGAGAAATCTTTCCTCTCGTACGGTTGCGACTTCCTGAGGTGCGGTTCTACGTCATCGGTGACAAGGCGCCGCCCGAGGTCGTCGCCCTCTCTGATCACAATATCGTGATCACGGGTTTCCAGCCCGAGGTCAGCTTCTACTTCGACTCGATCAAACTCTCCGTCGCCCCGTTGCGCTTTGGCGCAGGAGTCAAAGGTAAGGTGAATCAAAGCATGGGCTACGGGGTGCCCGTCGTCGCCACTTCGCTTGCCGCGGAGGGTATGGGGTTGACGAATCGCGAGAACATTCTGATCGCTGACACGCCGGATGCCTTCGCCGCAGAATTGGTCGAGCTTTACACCTCGGCGTCGCTCTGGGAAAGGATCTCCCAGGCTGGTGTGACAAAGACGAATGAAACCTACTCCCGCGAAACCGCTCGTCGGCAGTTGCAACACCTCTTTTCGGCGAAGCCCCCTGACGACGCGGCCGGGTTGCTGCCGGTCGATACCGGAGACTCGGGAAGACAGCGTTAAGAGCAGATGCCCGCAGTTATGAATAACTCTCCCGCCAAACTTCCCGAACAACCTGAAGTGGCGCCCGAAGTGATCCGCGAGTCGTGGGGGCCCGCCGCTTTGGAAGAACGCCGTCAACGCACTGCGCAACACCTTTCTGAGCTAGCTGAACGCCGTGCTTACTGGATCGATAACAACCGCTACTATTACAACCTGCTCTCCCGTCTTCTGCGCTTCCTGGTTGAACCCGGAAAAAGCGTTCTCTCGGTCCGCTGTGGTCCGGGAGATCTGCTCGCAGCTGTTCGTCCTGCCCGCGGTGTGGGTGTCGAAATCTCACCCCAGATTATCGAAGTTGCACGGCAGCGTTATCCCGAATTCACCTATGCAATGGCATTCCCGGACACAGACGCTTTTAGCGACCACTTCGACAACTCGGAAGAGAAGTTCGACTACATTATTTTCAGCGGCATTGACGATACTGTCGACGTTCAGCGCGCATTAAAAAACCTGCGCGCAGTCTGTCATCGTCATACCAGGCTCATAATTACTTCGTACAACCATCTCTGGGAACCACTCGTAAACTTGGCCGAGCTTTTGGGGATGAAGGTTCCCAGCATCGAACAAAACTGGCTCTCGGACACGGATATCGGCACGCTCCTTTCGCTGAGCGGCTACGAACTGCTTGGGCAAAGACGGATTGTTCTCTGCCCGAAGTATATTCCTTTGCTTTCAGGCTTTCTTAACTCCTTTTGTGCCCGTCTCCCCGGTCTCAATCGGCTTTGCATGACCGAAGCTCATGTAGCGAGAGTTGTTCCTCCACCGGTCGACCCTCAAAACCTTACCATCTCGGTTATCGTGCCGTGCAAAGATGAGCGTGGTAACATTCAGGATGCAGTCGAGCGAATTCCTGAACTAGGAAAACGGACGGAAATCATTTTCTGCGACGATAACTCGACCGATGGCACACCCGACGAGGTCCGGCGAGTCCAAGCGCTCTATCCGGAACGCGACGTGCGGTTGGAATTTGGGCCTGGCATATGCAAGTCCAAGAATGTGTGGACCGGCTTTGATGCCGCGACCGGCGATATCCTCGCCATTCTCGATGCCGATCTCACGACGATGCCGGAGGAGCTTCCCTATTTTATTAATGCGATCTCTTCCGGTTTGGCTGAGTTCATCAATGGTTCGCGCCTGGTCTATCCGGTCCCTCCCGCCGCCATGAAGACGGCGAACATGGTCGGAAATAAGTTTTTCAGTCTGTCGTTTTCCTACCTGCTCAATCAACGGGTTAAAGACACCTTATGCGGAACCAAAGTCCTGTGGCGAAGCGATTGGGAGCGAATCAAACCCCTCCGTGGCACCTGGGGAATCGAGGATCGCTGGGGTGACTATGATCTTCTCTTCGGGGCCTCAAAACTAAATCTTCGAATTATCGATCTCCCCGTGCATTACCAGGAACGAATCCACGGCGCGACCAAAATGACCCGTGTTTGCCAGAATGGTCTGATCATGTTGCGAATGTGCTGGTACGGCTTCCTTAAGCTAAAACTCGGATACTGACTACACGTCTCGCCTCGATGAACACCGCAGTTCCACCCGCATTCTCGGACGAGTATATTAAGGATCTCGAGGTTACCATCCGTAACCGCGCGAGCCTGGCTGCGAATAAGAACTTGTTGTTCTGGTACGAGCGACTCTATCAAGAACAGTTCCGCGAATTGCGCGATCTAGAGAGCCGCACGATCCTCGAGATAGGCAGCGGTGTATCGCCTCTTACCCGTTTCTACCCCACTGTGCTAACAAGCGACGTGTTGCAGCTGGATTACCTCGATTACGTTTTTGATTGTCATCAAATCGACAACTACGCCGCGATCGCCGACCAGAGCTTGGACGTTATTACCCTAACCAATGTTTTACACCATCTAAAGAGCCCTTTGGATTTTCTCGCTAAAGCTGCGGTGAAACTCAAACCGGGAGGGGTCCTCATCGCGACGGAGCCGCATTTCTCGTTTCTTTCGACCGTGATCAACAAGTTGTTTCATCATGAACCGGTTCAGTTCTCGATCGACAAACCTGAACTTTCGGAGGTCCGCGGACCGCTCTCCTCCGCCAATCAGGCGCTCGCCTGGCTCATCTTCCGACGGCCCGAATGGAGCCAGCGAGTTGCGGAGCACTTCGATTTCGAGCCTCATAACTTTCGTCCTTTCACTGCTCTCTCCTATTTCCTCACCGGCGGCATCTCGCGGCGCTTCCCTATTCCACACTTCATTTATCGCGTGATATTCAGTGTTGACCTGTGGCTCAGCCGAGTCTTCCCCCGACTCACCGCATCCTTTTTCACAATTCGGCTTATGCGCAGACCATGACGGCCGCGCATCAAGCCCGACGCTTGGGGAACGCCCTCTACAAGTTCGGCTTTCCAGTCTACCGCCCGCTTTATCGGGTATTTAAGAGCTATGCCGATCGCGCTGAGAGGCAGCTTTTACGCCGTTTGCTCGCGAATGGATCGATCGTCATCGACGCGGGAGCGAACATCGGGGTTTACTCACAGTTCCTTTCCGCCTGCGTGGGGCCAGCCGGAGTCGTCCATAGTTTTGAGCCTGATCCGTTGAATTGCGAGCGATTACGGACCGCTTTGTCGGGGTTCAGCAATATCAGAATCAATAAATTGGCCGTAAGTGATCAGACGGGCGACTCCTTGCTCTATGTCTCTGACGATTTAAATGTCGATCACCGCGCCTATCCAAGCCCAGACGAAGATCGCCGCACGGTTTCGATTGAAACGACGCGGCTGGATGATTATGTCGCCGATAAGGGTCGCGTCGATCTTTTGAAATTGGATATTCAAGGGTATGAACTCCATGCCCTTCGGGGTGCGCAACGGGTTTTGGCAGATAACCCTGCGATCAAGATCCTCTTTGAATTCTGGCCCTACGGCCTCGCGCAGGCAGGAACGCGTTCTGAGGAGCTGGTCAGTTACCTTCAAGAACAAGGGTTCATCCTTAAAGAGATCTCTTCAGATGGCCTCGGCCCAATCCCTAGCGTTCCCGGCCACGAAGACCGGGACTGGTA
>JALYOR010000345.1 GCA_030856765.1 Verrucomicrobiota bacterium
ACCGGCCAGACCTGGCTCTCCAAGACGCACATCGACTGCGTCGGTCGCGACTTCGACATCTGGTTCGACGACGAACAGGTAATGGCGAAGGGCAAGTTCCTCATCTGACCGCCGTGCGCGAATTGTAGGGCGGCCGCTCCGCCTTCCCAGGCTCAATTCCCTTCCCGCAAACTGGGCAACCGAAGCGGTCGCCCTACAATCTTTTCCTCGCGATAAACCCTATTCCGTCCGCAGAGCCGCCATCGGACTGATCTGCGTGGCGCGTCGCGCCGGCAGCCATGTTGCGAGTAATGCCGCGCCCGCGAGCACCGCCGGCGCCAAGGTGAAGGCGACCGGGTCGAGCGCGCCGACTTCATAGAGCATTCCGCTGAGCAATTTTCCCATGCCTGTCGCGAGGAGCAGGCCGAGCACGATGCCAGCCGCCAGCGTGACCGCGCCTTCGCGCATGAACATGCCGAGGACCGCACCGCGTTGCGCGCCTAACGCCATCCGGATTCCGATCTCGCGCGTCCTTCGTGCGACTGAGTATGCCTTCACCCCGTAAACACCGACCGTCGCCAGCGCCAACGCCAATCCGCCGAAGATGCTAAACAGTGTCGCGCCCGCGCGCAGGATCCAGAGCTCGAAGTTGCCGTCGAGATGTTGGGCAAAGGTCTTCAAGTTCAGGATCGGAAGCGCCGGATCGACCTCGCGCACGGTGCGGCGAATCAGATCGGTCGTCGTCGCGGCATCGCGCCCGGCGTTAGGCGCGAACTTCACATGAAAGAAGACGTTACTCTGGAAGCCCTCGGCAAAAGGAAGATAAAGCGTCCCGTCGGAATCCTGTTCGAACAGACTCCGCCGCGCATACGGCACGATGCCGACGATCTCGATCTGCGCTTTCTCGTCCTTTGTCTTTAGGGCATCCGTTCCCGCGAACTGGATCTGCTGGCCGAGAGCGTCACCGTTAGGCCAAAGTTTCTTCGCCAGCACTTCGTCGACGATCGCGACCGTCGGAGTGGTTTGATGCATCGCCTCCGTCGCTTTGAAGACGCGCCCGCGCAGCAGCGGCAGGCCGACCGTCTTGAAATAATCTACGCCCACGCTGTTCCAGCTCGGATCGAAGACGCGACCTTCGGCAGCGGTCGCGGGTTTGGCGTCTGGTCCGGGATTGGCCCCGCCGCGCTGCACCTTTTTGTCCAGAGAGATCAGTCCGAACGGGACCGTCGAAGAGATGCTCGCGCTTTCGACCCCCGGCAAGGCAGCGAGCCGTCCCTCGAGTGCGCGATAGACATCCTGCGAGCGCGCTTGTTCGTAGCTCGCGAGACTCGCGTCCACTTCGAGGAGGTAGTTCGACTTCGTCTGCAAACCGGTCTCGACCGCCGCCGCCTTGTTCGCGCCGCGAATGAAAAGTGCGGCCGCGGTCAGGAGCGCGAGCGAAAACGCGATCTGCCCGACCACGAGCGGATTGCGCGGAAGGAATTTCGAACGCTTCACGACCTTGTCCTCACCCGCGTGTTCCTTCAGGTCGCCGATCACCGCCGTTTTCGACAGCTTCAGCGCCGGCCCAAGTGCAAAGGCGAGCGTCCCGAAGAGAGAAAACGCAAACGTCGCCGCCAACACCGGCCCACTTAGCCCGGTCGACCAGATCATGTCGATCGGGAGTGCCTTGCCTAACGATGCCACCAGAAAGTCCGACGACCACAACCCAAGCACCATTCCGAAGACCCCGCCCGTCAACGCCAGGACAAAGCCTTCGCACAGCAATTGCCTCACGATGCGCCCGCGACTCGCCCCCAGCGCGAGCCGGATCGCGATCTCCTTCCGCCGCGCCGTGCCGCGGGCGAGGAGCATGTTGGCCAGATTCAGGCAGGCCACGAGCAAGACCACGCCCGACATCCCGAAGAGGAGCGGCGCGAGCCGTTTGATCTTCGTCCCGCTGGTCGGGCTCGTGCTCAGGCTGAAACGGGACAGCTCTTCCACCATGAACGTCTGGTCCTTCTGCTCCACCGGGTAGGCCCGCTCGAGATTCGCCGCCAAAGCCTTCAACGCCGGTCCTGCCGCGGCGGCCGTCGTGCCCGTCTTCAACCGCCCCACCACCATGAACTGCCGCCCGGCTCGATTGTCCAGCTTCGCCCTGTTCTCTGTCTCGAAATCGTTAGCCACCAGATCGTAAACCCCGAGCGGCAACCAGATCTCCGGCGCGAAGATCTGGGTGGTCCCGGTGAACCCCTGCGGCAGTATCCCGACTACCGTGAACGGGCGGCTGTCGATCGTGATTGTCGACCCGAGAAGATCCGGCCGGCGCCCGTTCTTCTTCCAATAATTGTAACTCACCACCGCCACCTGCGCGTTGTGTCCCGGCGTCTCCTCTTCCGCTGTGAAGGCGCGCCCCTGGACCGGCCGCACCCCCATTACCTCGAAATAACTCGAGCTCACCACATCGGTAAACGCGCGCCGCACGCTGCCCTTCTCGCCCAAGCCGACCATCGCCAGGTTATGCGCCATCACCGCGGAGAAGACCGTGTTCTGCGCCCGGATATCGAGATACGTCGGGTAAGAAAACCCGCGAAACGTCTTCGGGTTTCTCTTGTCCTGAGAAAACACCTGCATCACCCGCTCAGGCTGGGGGTAGTGCGGCGGCTGGAAGAGAAGCGCGTTAACCAGACTAAAGATCGCGGTGTTCACGCCAATCC
>JALYOR010000355.1 GCA_030856765.1 Verrucomicrobiota bacterium
TCTCTTCCGCAGCCGGCGCCGGCCATTACCGGGCCAGTCACGCCCGCCATCGTCAACCAGGGCGCCGATTCCATCACCCACTATCTCCACTATCCCAAGGCGACGGCGGCCGAGAAGATGGATGGCGCCGTGCAATTCTATTGCGACCTGCTCGAGAACGGCTCCGTCGAGAGCATTCACGCCCTCGTCGCCAACAACGACGTCTTCAAAAATGCGGTCCAAACCGCGCTCGACTGGGGGCGCTTCACTCCGGCGACCGTGAACGGCCAGCCGGTCCGGGTTTACGTCGGCGGCACCGTGCTGTTTCTGCACCAGAATGGCGAGCCGGTCATCGTGGTGTCGCTCGCCACTCACGATCGCGACCGGGTCGGCAAACTGACCAATTACATCCAACCGCAGTTGATCGGTGGGCTCCGTCACACTTTACAAAAAGCGATTAGCTCCCTGACCAAGGGCATCCTGGTGGGCGGACGGGCTGAAGCCGTCGTGAGCGTTGATGCGACGGGGAAAGTCACCGGCACTTCCAACGTCTCGGAAAATCCAAAGGGCAGCGGGCTCGGGAACCTGCTCGATGGAGCGGTCAAGAGCGCGCAGTTCACTCCCGCCTACGAGAACGGAACGAAAGCCGCGGGCGCGATCAACGTCGTCGCCAATTTCGGCGCGTTCTGACGCGGCCCGCGCCTACTCCGTCTGGCCGTCGTCATCGGCCATTTTCTTGAAATGCAGCTGGCCAACGCGCCGGCCGTCGGTCTGCGAGACGGTCACGATGTAATCCTCGATCGGTACCTGCTCGCCCTGCTTGGGCAAATGGCCTAGCAAATGGGTGACGTAACCGCCCACCGTGCTGACATCGGAATTCTCCAACTCGATATCCGCCAGGTCGCGCAGCTCGTAGAGCCCGAGCCCGCCGTCGACCACGAATTCGTCGTCGCTGATCTGCCGAAACTCCGCCTTCTCCGCATCGAACTCGTCCTGAATGTCGCCGACCAATTCCTCAAGGATGTTCTCCATCGTCACCATCCCCACCGTGCCGCCGTACTCGTCCACTACGACCGCGAGATGGGCGTGCCTCACGAGAAAGAGATTGAGCAATTTCTCGAGCGACATCATCTCCGGCACCGGGATGAGCTCGCGCTTGATCTTCATCAGGTCCGGCGCCGGGTCGCGCATCATCGGCACCAGTTCCTTGATGTGAATGAGACCGATCGCGTTATCGAGATGTCCGCGACAGAGCGGAAACCGGGTGTGGCGCGATTCGAGCGCCTTTTGCACGTTTTCGTCGAACGTCTGCTCCGTATCGAGATAGATTACGTCTCCGCGCGGAGTCATGATGTCGCGCACCACGCGGCGGCGCATGTCGAGGGCGTTGACCAGGATGTCGCGCCCGATCGAAGAGACCTCGTCAGATTTTTCGCTCTCATCGAGAATGAGCCGCAGCTCTTCCTCGCTATGAGCCAGCTCGCCTTCCTTCACGGGCGCGGTGCGCAGGACATGCTTGAGCACCCAGTTCGAAGAGGCATTGAGAAACCAGATCGCGGGCTTGAAGATAAGGTAGAAGAGCCGCAACGGCCCGCTTACGATAAGCGTCGCCGGGAGCGGCTTGCGAATCGCCAGGATCTTTGGCGCCTGTTCCCCCAGCACGATGTGGAGGAAAGTGATGACCGAGAAGGCGAGCAGGAATGAAACCGTGGTAATCACGGTCGGCGAGCTGATCCCGACCAGGACGAAGGCGGGCTGCAACATCTGCGCGAGGAACGGCTCCCCCACCCAGCCGAGCCCGAGGCTGGCCAGCGTGATCCCGAGTTGGCAGGCGGAAAGATAAGCATCGAGATCACCCGCCACCGTCTGCGCCCTGGCGGCTCGGGTGTTCCCCTCGTCAGCGAGCGCTTCGAGCTGACTCATCCGGATTTTGACCAGAGCAAACTCCGCCGCGACGAAAAAGCCGTTGAGGAAAACCAGCACGCCGATCGCGGCCAGCTTCCCGAGGAGAAGCTCGGGCGAATCCCAATGCTGCGCGATGCCCTCGGCGAGTATCGCGAGAGGCAAAAATGGAAGTGAAAAATTCATGGAACGGATGCCAGCGAAGCACCCGGAGATCCGACGGCGGGCGGGCTACCAGCTCGACTTCGTCACGCCGGGAATGAGACCGGCGGAAGCGAGCTCGCGGAACGTCAGGCGGGAAAGCTTGAAGCGGCGGATAAAGGCGCGGCGGCGACCGGTGACCTGGCAGCGATTGACTACGCGGGTGGGGCTGGCGTCGCGCGGGAGCTGCGAGAGGCCGATGTAATCCTTTTTCGCCTTGAGCTCAGCACGGAGATCGGCGTATTTCGCCACCGTCTTGCGCTTGCGTTCGTTGCGGTTTAGCCAGGATGTCTTCGCCATAAGGAACGCGGAAGTTAGCGGGAAAACCCCGGGGCGCAACCAATTTTCCGCGGTCAGGCGACGGGAAGTAATTTGACCTCTCCAGGCGATTTCGCCCAGTTCAAACCAAGAGAACGGTCCGACTACACCATCCTCGTCCTCGCCCTCACAGACTGGAAGGAGGCCGGTCTTAAAGTCCCGAGCGCGGTAAAATCCAGCTAGCCCCCCTCAAATCCCCCAGTGCTGAAAATTGTCGGCCAGTTCTCATCCGCCGACTCCCTCCTACTCGACGCGCACCTGCGCCGCTGGCTCCAGTTGTAACCAGCCGGGCGTTAGGCATTCTTGCCTGTCATCCCGAGCCGCAGGACGGCGACGGACCTCGCTCCTGCCAATCCGCGTCTCCTTTTGGCACGAAAGCCTCTAGGAGATTTGGAAGCGCGGCTGCGTTACGGCTCTCCGCGCCGCGCCGGATCGGGGTGACAACTCAGAGCCAACCGAGCGTAACCAATCCTTGAAAAAGGCGGACGATCCTTGATATAAACGTTTAAATCCTATGTTCCCGCTCCAGACCGATTCCCTACCCGATAATCCGGGCGCCCTCCGTGACGCGCTCGAGCAAAGTCTCAGCCGGGTTTTGCGACCAGCCGCGGGAGAAATGGTCACGGTCGAGGATAAAAATTATCCGGAGTTGGACGCGATCCGCGTCTCGCTTGATGACGCGACGGCAGGAGATCGGCCACCGCCCAGGCTGCGGTCGTCTGACACCGCGGTCGAGCCGGCCTTGCGGGTGCGACATTTCGAAATCACCGGTCGCCCCGTCCGAGTACAGAACGCCGCGATCGACTTGAGGTGTCAGGCCAGTGAAGTGGAGATCGGTCAGGGGCGCGACGCTGAGGGCAAGGTCATCCTGTTCTTGCGCAATGCAGTCCAGGGACACGTGGACCTTGCGATCTCGATCGCGGATCTGGAGGCGCTCGTTCGCACTGCGGCGGCGGACGCGGCCAGGAAGCAGGGCGTCATTGTGGAGGACGTCCAGCTGAGTCTGAGTTCGCGCACTGATCGTGCCCTGGAGGTGCAGGTCCAGGTCCGGGCGCGCAAGTTGTTCCTCACTGTCGCCGTGCACGTCCGCGGCACCCTCGAGATCGACGAGCAATTGAACGCACGCCTCTCCGGTCTCGATTGCGCCGGCGAAGGAACCCTCGGCACACTGGCCTGCGGGTTTCTTACGCCGCACTTGCAGAAATTCGACGGCCGTGATTTTTCGCTGATGGCGCTGCCATTGGGCGAAGTGAAACTGCGAGACGTGCGCATCACCGTCGGCACCGACCTGCGCGTCACCGCCGACTTTGGACGGGCCCCGGTGGTCTAGACTTCAAGACGCGAAAATGGGCGGGCGCGCCTGGGAAGGCGCATCCCGGCCCTTCTGCCGTCCTAAACGCACTCGGCGTTCAGGGAATTGTTAGACACCAGTCCAGTAATAGGACTGACGGCGTAGTAATCGTACACCTGCTTGTTCCAAGTGAAATCATGCATGCTCGGCCAGGCGTCAGGCCCGAAGTTTGTCATCCTGCTTCTTCACTTCGATCGATTTCCAGCTTACCAGGGTCAACTTGTCGCCGATCCCGAGGAAACCACCGGCCGAAAGCGCTGGATACATCACGGTGCCGGAATTTTCATCAAGGACGACGTCGTTGATTTCACCGATATCATCACCCGTGGTGGTGAAGAGGTCGGCGCCGATCAGGTTGGAACTGCGGACGAGTTGTCCGTCGAACTTATGCGGCGCTTTCTGCGCCTGGGCCGTGGCTGCAATCAATCCTCTGCGAGGCAGCAAAACGTAAATGGCAGATTCTCCTCGTTTGGGGCGGGTCCGCACACCGGCGGCGATCACATTTCGCCTGCGCAAAGATTCCCTTGGGTAAGAGATCGGCTCGAACCGCTCCCTAGGCTTCGAGTTTCCTTTGGCAATCCACGGGGAGTCCCGCGACCGCACAATAACCTAACACGTGAGCGCTTTTTTTGCGATCGACCAGCCTCAATTAATCGTTAGGATCGGAGAGAAAGTGCCGAACACCCAGAATCCGCCACCCACACCGCGACCGCCGGCCGCGCTTGCGCTCCTCCTCATGGTGGCGGTGGCGCGGCTCGCTCTGCATTGTGCGACCAACTGGCACTATGGCTTCCACCGCGACGAGCTTGGCACGCTGGCTGACGCGCGCTTTCTCGATTGGGGCTACGTTAACTATCCCCCTTTCACTCCGTTTATCGCGCGGCTCGCGCTCATTCTCTTCGGACCCTCTCTCGTCGGGTTGCGCTTCTTTACCGCGCTCGCGCAATGCGCCGGGATGGTCTTCACCGGCCTGATGACGCGGGAGCTCGGCGGCCGGCGCTGGGCACAAGTGATTGCGGCGCTGGCCGCGGGGATCGCGCCGATGTCGATCTGCATGGGAACGATGTTTCAGTACATCGGATTCGATTATCTCTGGTGGGTGATGATCGCTTACTGCGTCATCCGCTCGCTCCGCGAAGAAGATCCGCGCTGGTGGCTCGCGATCGGCACGCTCATCGGCCTCGGCATGATGACGAAATACACGATGATCTTTTACGTCGCCGGCATCGTAGCCGGCGTGCTGCTGACTCCGGCGCGGCGTTACCTGAAAAGTCCGTGGCTGTGGGCGGGCGCGGCGCTCTCTATTTTGATTTTTTTGCCTAACGTCATCTGGCAGATCCAGCACGATTTCATCTCCCTGACCTTCCTCAAGCACATCCACGAGCGCGATGTCGAGATCGGGCGGACGAATGGTTTTCTCCTCCAGCAGCTCTTCGTCAGCGCGAACATTTTCACCCTGCCACTCTGGGTAGCCGGGCTCTGGTTTTATTTCGTCCCACCGGCAGGCCCGGTGGAGCGAGACTCCGTCGAGCCGGGGGAAGAACGACGCCAACGAACGCCACCCCAACCCCCAGGCTCGATGGAGT
>JALYOR010000374.1 GCA_030856765.1 Verrucomicrobiota bacterium
CGTTTCTGGCGCGACCCGCGCGACCGGCTCCTGCGCTCGTTTTTTGCCATCATCTTCCTGCTCGACTACGCCGGCATGGCGATTGATGCGATCGTGCGCGTCGCCTACCGGCGTTTCATTTCGCATCGGTTGCTTCTGGAATGGGAAACCGCCCAGGACGCGCATCAACGCGCCCGGAACCGGCAACGTCAGTTTGTCCTGACCCGGATGTGGATCCCGGTTTTCTCCGCGCTTCTCTTCGCTGGCGCCATCCACCGCGGCCTAACCACCGTTTTCGCCGTCGCTCCTTTCGCTTTGTTGTGGGCGCTCTTTCCCATCGCCCTGATCCTGATTAATCGTCCGGCCAAGAGCTGGCGCGGCGGTATTCTGACGGCGGACGACCGTCGTTTCCTCCGTCGCGCCGCGCGGCGGACCTGGCGTTACTTCGACGACTTCGTCGGCCCGCAGACGTCCTGGCTCCCGCCCGACAACGTGCAGGAAACGCCGATGCACGAAGTCTTCATGCGCACTTCGCCGACCAATATCGGGCTTTGGATGCTGGCGACCGTGGCCGCAAACGATTTCGGTTACATCACGATCGATGATCTCGTTAGGCGCAACCTCGGCACGCTCGAGACGATCGGGCGGCTCGAGCGTTTCGAGGGCCATCTCTTCAACTGGTACGACCTGAACAATCTCGAGCCGCTCCGTCCGCGCTACGTCTCAACCGTCGACAGCGGCAACCTGCTTGCCAGCCTCTGGACGCTGGAAGAGAGCTGCGCTGAATTGGGCACCCGGGCACTGCTCGATGCGAGCGCGCTGCGCGGGATTGCCGACACCATCGGCGTGCTCCGGCAAACGGCCTTCAGCCTCAAACAGACTGTCTACTCCCAGGCGCTCCTGGATCTCGATGACCTCACTTCCGAACATTTCTTACCGCTGGAGGAAGTCATCCCGCGCCTGCGGGCCGCGCGCCAACCCGCGCAGGATTTGGTCGCCTTCTTCCGCGAGCAGGAAAGCGATCCGCGCGCCTACTGGGCGCGGCAGATTGCCCAGCAGGTCACGGCCTGGAACGAAACGGTCGACAAGTATCTGCGGCCAGTCGAGATCCTGCTCGATCCGCCGACGCAGCTGGTCTCGTTAGGCAAAGCCGCCCACGAATGCCGGCGCGAAGCACTCACCGCCACCTTTTCCCTGCAGAATATCGCGGTCGAGGGCATCCCGGGGCTCGTTCCGCTCCTCGCTTTCCACCAGCGCGCGGATGATCCCGCGATACCAGCGGCCGTCCGCGAGTGGCTCGGGCGGCTGATCGAGGCCGTCGGCATCGCCCGGCAACATGCCGCCGAGCAACTGGCCCGGTTGAGCGAGCTGGTCGCGCAAAGCCAAAAGCTGGAGAGCGAGATGGGACTGCGTTTTCTTTACGATGAAGACCGCCGCGTCTTTGCCATCGGTTACCAGGTGGCCGAACGCCGGCGCGACAATTCCTATTATGATCTGCTCGCGAGCGAAGCTCGCCTCACGAGCCTGCTCGCGATCGCCCGCCGCGAGGCGCCGGTGGAACATTGGTGGGCGCTCGGCCGTCCTTTCGGTTCGGCTTTTGGACGCCTGCCGCTCCTTTCTTGGAGCGGGACCATGTTTGAATACCTCATGCCGCTCCTCTTCACCCAGACGCACGAGAATTCGCTCCTCGACCGGGCGTGTCACGACGCGGTGCGTTGCCAGATTTCCTACGGCCAGCAGAGCAAGGTGCCGTGGGGCATTTCTGAGTCGGCCTTCAGCGCGCTGGATCGGCATAACGTCTATCAGTACCACGCCTTCGGCGTCCCGGCCCTGGCCCTGAAACGCGTGCAGGAGGAAGAACTCGTCGTCGCTCCCTACGCCACCGCTCTCGCGCTCGGAGTGGAACCGGTCACGGCGATGAAAAATCTCCGCCGGCTGGCTGCTCTCGGCGGCGGCGCCATGCTCGGCGATTGCGGCTTTTACGAGGCGATCGATTATTCGCGCCGGAGTGAGCCGGGCGGCGAGGACGGGATCATCATTGATTGTTACATGGTCCATCACCAGGGCATGTCGCTCCTCGCTTTCGACAATGTCCTGAACGGAAACGTCATGCGCCGGCGTTTCCACTCTAACCCCCGCATCCGCGCGACCGAGCCGCTCCTGCACGAGCATATCCCGGAAACCATTCTCCCCACCACGGGCGAAGCGCACGAAGAGCGGCCCCTGCAACGGAACACCCAGCTCGTGAGCAACGCCGCCGTTTCGCAAACGCCGGATATGATTTCGCCTCGCGTCCATCTGCTTTCGAATGGCGCCTGTTCGGCCCTGGTGACCAACTCCGGCGGAGGCAACCTGCGCTGGCGCGATCTCGACGTGACGCGCTGGCGCGCCGACACCACGGCCGACGATTGGGGTCCCGCCTGTTATCTGCGCGATCTGGAAAGCGGCCTGATCTGGAGCAATACCCATCAACCGGTGCGGAGCGCCGAGCGCCGCTACACCTGGAGTTTCACCCCGGATAAGGCGGAGTTCCGCCGGCGGAGCGGACCGTGCGAGACGATCACCGAGGTCGTCATTTCGGCGGAAGACGATGCCGAAGTCCGGCGCATCACCCTGGTCAATACTTCGCGCAAACCGGCGCAGCTCGAGCTGACCAGCTACCTCGAGCTCGCCCTTGCGCCGCACCTCACCGATCGCGCGCACCCGGCCTTCAACAAGCTCTTCATCGAAACGGAATGGCTCCCGCACTGCGAAGCGCTCGTCGCCCACCGCCGGCTGCGCGCGCCGGACGATCGCCCCATCTGGGCCGCGCATTTGATGGTGCCAGAGGCAGCAGCTTCGGTTGAAGCGACGGATTACGAAACCGATCGCGCCCAATTCCTCGGGCGCGGCCGCACTCCGGAAAATCCAGCGGCGCTCTTCCGTGGCCTAACGAAAAGCGTTGGCACGGTCCTCGACCCGATCTTCAGCCTGCGCCGCCGGATCGAGATCCTACCTAACCAACGGCTCCAGTTTGCCCTCGTCACACTGGTGGCGGAATCGCGCGAGCGGGTGGTCGAACTGGCTGAGCGCTACGCCGATTTTCAAGTCTGCGCGCGCGCCTTTGAGACGGCCTGGACTCACGCCCAGCTCGAGATGCGGCGATTGCACATTCGCCCGGCGGACGTCCAAACCTTCGAGCAGCTCGCAGCGCTGGTCGTTTTCCCACAGCCGCAACTGCGACCGCCGGCGGTGCGGTTAAGCCGCCGCGCCGAAGGTCAGCGCGCGCTTTGGCGCCAGGGGATCTCCGGCGATTTACCGATCGTGGTCGTCAACATCGCGCATCTGCGCGATCTTGAGGTGGTGCGCGAAGTTCTGGCGGCGCACACCTTCTGGCACCTGCGCGGATTGAAAGTCGACCTCGCTCTGATCAGCGAAGAGCAGGCCAGCTACGATGAGCCCCTCACGAATCAGCTTCGCCGCCTGACCGAGGCGAATCTGACCGGCGTCGATCAGCCCGGCGGCATTTACCTGCGCTCAGCGAGCAAGATTTCGAAGGAAGAATTGATCGCGCTTCAGGCCGCCGCCCGCATGGTGCTGGTGGCCGCCCGCGGCACGGTGCGCCAGCAAATGGCCGCGACCGCGCCCCTCCCGCCAAAGCCAAGATTGCTTTCGCCCGGAGAACAGTTCCGCGAAGAGCCATCGGCGCCGCTGCCTTTCATGGAGCTGAAATATTTCAACGGCCTCGGCGGCTTCACCCAGGACGGGAAGGAATTCGTGATCTATCTCGGGCCGGGCGAGCAAACTCCGCTGCCGTGGATCAACGTCATGGCCAACCCGAAATTCGGCGCTTACGTCTCGGAGTCGGGGACCGAATTCATCTGGGGTCGCAATAGCCAGAGCGATCGACTCACGCCCTGGTCTAACGATCCTATTTCCGATCCACCGGGAACGGCTCTTTACATTCGCGATGACGATCTTGGGGTCGCCTGGTCGCCCACCCCGCAGCCCATTCGGGAGAGAGACGCCTACCGAACTCATCACGGCCAGGGTTACACTTCATTCGAGCACAACAGCCATGCGATCGAGCAACGACTGCGCATTTTCGTGCCGGTGGATGACGCCGGCGGCCACCCAGTGCGCCTGCAGCGCCTCCGTCTGCGCAACAATTCCTCGCGCCGACGCAAGCTGACCATCACTTCCTACGCGCGACTGGTGCTCGGGTCCGATCCGGAGGAAACCGGGATGCACATCGCGACGAAGTGGGATTCGGAAAGCCGAAGCGTCTTCGCCCGCAACTCCTACGACCCGGAACTCTCCGAACGCATCACCTTCGCCAGCTCGTCCCCTGCGCCTGCTTCCTATACCGGTGACCGCGGAGCGTTCCTCGGTCGGAATCGCTCATTAGGTGATCCCGCGGCGATGGAGCAGCTGGCTTTGAATGGCGTCGTCGGCGCCGGCCTCGATCCTTGTGCCGCGGTTCAGGTCACGGTCGAGCTCGACCAGGGACAAAGCACCGAAGTCACTTTCTTCCTCGGCCAGGCCGAGAGCGAAGAGCAGGCGCGCAGTCTGGTGAATCGTTTTCGCGATCCGTCCAATGTCGAAGCGGCCTACGAGGAGACCTGTCATTTCTGGGACCGCATCCTCGGCACGGTGGAGGTGGAAACGCCGGAGCTCTCAACCAACTTCATGCTCAATCGCTGGCTCGTTTACCAAACGCTGAGCTGCCGTTTCTGGGGGCGCTCCGGGCTTTATCAGTCGAGCGGTGCCTACGGTTTCCGCGACCAGTTGCAGGACGTAATGGCGCTCGTCCAGGCCGCACCCCAGATCACTCTCGAACAAATCCTGCGGGCCGCGGCGCACCAATTTGTCGAGGGCGACGTCTTGCATTGGTGGCATCCGGGTTCGGGCGTGGGCGTGCGCACGCGGATCAGCGATGACCTGCTTTGGTTGCCCTACGCGACCGCGCATTATGTACGCACGACGGGCGACGTCGCGATCCTCGACGAGAAGATTCCGTTCATCGAAGGCCCGCTCCTTGAACCCGGACACGCGGAGAGTCTTTTCGTGCCTTCGGTTTCCGCGACGGAAGGTTCGCTCCTCGAGCATTGCCGGCGCGCCATCGCGCATGCGACCACCGCCGGCCGGCATGGCTTGCCGCTGATCGGCGCAGGCGACTGGAACGACGGTCTCAATCGCGTTGGGCTCGGCGGCCAGGGTGAAAGCGTCTGGCTCGCCTGGTTTCAAATTTGTGTGCTCAACGATTTTGCCGAGCTGCTCACCCTGCGGGATTTGCCTAACGAGGCGCAAACCTGCCGCGACCGGGCGGTCGAACTGGCCAAAACGATCGAGGCCGAAGGGTGGGATGGAGCGTGGTATCGGCGCGGTTACTTCGACGACGGCACGCCGCTTGGCTCGAGCGAAAATCTCGAAGCGAAGATCGACTCACTGCCCCAAACCTGGGCGGCCATTTCCGGGGCCGGCCAGCCCGAGCGGGTGGAGCGGGCGCTCGCTTCACTCGAGGAAAATCTGGTGCGCGCAGAGGACGACATCATCCTGCTTTTCACTCCGCCTTTCGACAAAACGCCGGCCGACGTCGGCTACATCAAGGGCTACCCGCCCGGTGTGCGCGAGAACGGCGGCCAGTACACGCACGCCGCCACCTGGGTCGCGTTGGCCTTTGCGCGCCAGGGCGACGGCGACAAAGCCGTCCGCATGTTGCGAATGTTGAACCCAATCGAGCATGCGCGCGACGAGGAAGATTGCGCGCGCTACAAGGTCGAGCCCTACGTCATTCCGGGCGATGTCTATTCGTTAGCCGGCCACGTCGGTCGCGGCGGCTGGACTTGGTACACCGGCGCGGCGGCCTGGACTTATCGCGTCTGGCTGGAGGAAGTCCTCGGTTTCCAACGCCGGGGCGATCGCCTCACGATCAACCCCGTCATTCCCAAAGACTGGCCCGGGTTCCGTCTCCGTTATCGCCATGGAAATTCCCATTATTCCATCGCCGTGGAGAATCCCGACGGCGTCTCTCAGGGCATCGCGAGGGTGGAATTGGACGGCACTGCGCTGGCCGACAAAGTGATCCCTTTGTCCGACGACGGAACCTCACACGAGGTGCGCGTGGTTCTCGGAAAGAGCCCGGTCCGCGCCCAGGCCGGGCCGCCTGCCTAACGAGCTGAGAAAGTTTGATCTCCGCCCGAAATCCGAGGCGAGACGGATTTCGTAGTCGCCATCATGACACACTCGGGGTTTTGTAAGATCGAGATATGAGCTTCTTCCAGGCGTTCATCTATCTGCTCGCGGCCGTTATCTCGGTCCCGCTCGCCAAACGCCTCGGGTTGGGCTCCGTCCTCGGCTACTTGCTCGCCGGAGTGGTGATCGGTCCGTTCTGCCTCGGTCTCGTCGGTCGGAACGACCACGACGTGATGCACGTCGCGGAGTTCGGCGTCGTCATGATGCTCTTCGTCATCGGCCTCGAATTGCGCCCGGCTCTCTTGTGGAGAATGCGCGGCCCGATCATCGGATTGGGCAGCGGGCAAGTGCTGGGGACCGCCACCGCCGTGACTGGGCTGGCCCTGATCTCGCGGCTGCCGTGGCAAGTCGCGATCGCGGTCGGTCTCGTCGTTGCGATGTCCTCGACCGCCATCGTTCTCCAGTTGTTGAACGAGAAAGGTCTGATGAAGACCGCCGGCGGTCAGGCCTCCTTCGCAGTTCTTTTATTCCAAGATATCGCGGTCATCCCGATTCTCGCTCTTCTGCCCTTGCTAGCCACCGTGCCCGCCAGCGGAGAGGCCGGCGCAGCCCAGGGCCCGCTCGCCAGTCTTCCCGCGTGGCAACACACCCTGGTCGTCCTCGCCGCCGTCGCCGTCGTGATTTTGGGCGGGCGTTTTCTGCTCCGGCCGTTCTTCCGTTACATCGCGGCCACCAATCTGCGCGAGATGTTTACCGTCACCGCACTCTTGCTCGTCGTGGGCATCGCGCTCCTCATGCAACAAGCCGGGCTTTCGCCCGCCCTGGGCGCTTTTCTGGCCGGCGTCGTCCTGGCCGAAAGCGAATACCGGACCCAACTCGAGACCGATATCGAGCCATTCAAGGGCTTACTCCTCGGGCTCTTCTTCATCTCCGTCGGCGCTGGAATCGATTTCGCCCTCATAGCGAGCGCCTGGGGAACGGTCGCGACTTTGGTGGTCGCGGTCCTGATCGTAAAGTTCGTCGTCCTGCTCATCGTGAGCCGATTTTCCGGACTCGAACCGACGCAGCGCTATCTCTTTGCCTTCGCTCTCGCGCAGGGCGGCGAGTTCGCCTTCGTCCTTTGCGCTTTCGCGACCCAGAACGGCGTTTTCACCTCCGACATCGCGAACCTGCTCGTGGCGACTGTTGCCCTAACGATGGCCGCCGCGCCGCTCATGATGATGATCAACGAGCGCCTGGTGCAACCGCGTTTCGCGAGCACCCTGCCCGAACGTGAACCGGACGAGATCGACGAGCGGGACAATCCGGTCATCGTCGCCGGCGTCGGGAGGTTCGGCCACATCGTCGCCCGTCTCCTGCGCTTGAATGGCTTCGGCACCACCGTGCTTGATCACGATGCGGAACAGGTCGAAACGCTGGGACGCTTCGGTATCAAATCCTACTATGGCGATGCCACCCGTCTCGATCTGCTCCGCACCGCGGGGGCCGAGCGCGCCCGGCTTTTCGTTGTCGCGATCGATCACGAGCAACAGGCGCTCGAGATCATCGACCTGGTCCACGAACACTTTCCCCAGCTCCGCATCCTCGCCCGGGCCACGAGCCGTCAACACGCCTACGAACTCCTGCAACGCGGGGTGCATGATGTTTATCGAGAGACCTTCGGGAGCGCGATTGACCTGAGCATCGACGCCCTCCAGGCACTCGGTCTTCCGGAACAGCGCGCCCGGCGCGCCGCGCAGATCTTTCGCGAACACGACGAGGCATCTGTGCGCGAGATGGCGAAGTTGGATACGGAAGACATGAAAGGGCGCATCTCGATGGCCCGTCTGCACATCGAGAACCTGGAAAACGCCCTCCGCTCCGATCGCGAGATGGCGCGCGAAACTGAAGTAACGCGCTGATCGTCAATAGACTGCTGCCTTCGCTATCGGAAATCCTTTAGGAACTAGGACTCAGCTGTGCAAACCAGTCGTACCGTTTAGCCTCCTCGATCCATGTGCCAACCAAAACGAAGCCAGTGGAATTGGAATACAACCGCCCCCGCACCGGCCCGGAAGATGTCGCCCCACCCTGAGTGCACTTGAAACTGCCCTCGATCGAATCGTTCGTGTGCTTCAACGTGACGGTGTAGGGAATTGACCACGCTGGATCTGACTCGTCGCGGCAATCGAATACGATCTCGCCTCCAGGCCTGAAAATTGCGCGGAGGTCTGATTGAATGACCTCGCTGCCATCAAGAAGAAGCCAGATAATCTTTCCGTCGAAAGTATCGTGATCCTTCACTTCCATAACGGCAAGATTAGACGGCCCAGTCTGAACAGAGC
>JALYOR010000013.1 GCA_030856765.1 Verrucomicrobiota bacterium
GGCCGGGGCTTGAGGAAAATTGTGGCCCCCTCTCTCGACAAAAGCCGGCCGGGGGCATGTTTATAGCTACCCCAAAGGTTATGGTAATTATAAAGGCACCAGTATTCCCTCCTCGCTCTGCTCGATCGTTCCCTCTTATCCAAGCATTCTTCTGTGCTGCTCTCCTCACCCTGCTGAGCAGCGGCCCTTCAGCTCAAGCCCAGAGCCCCGAGGTTCCTCGCGGGGTCTTTTCGATCGCCAATCCCGGTAAGGATCCGGTGCTCTCCGTCCTTACTAACCCGGACGTGGACGGAATCACCCTGCGGCAAGGCTGGACGGATTTGGAACCCACCGAAGGCAATTTTGACTTCAGCTATCTCGATTCCGCGGTCGCCTCCTGTGTCGCGAACGGAAAGAAGATCCTTCTACGAATCGCCACTCAGAACGGCAAGCCGGCTTGGGTGACGGCGGCGGTCGCCGCTAACGGAGGCAGCTTTTTCACCTTCGACGACAACGGCACCTCGACGACGATCCCGGTGTTTTGGGATCCGACCTTCCTGGCCAAGAAAAAAGCCATGATCGCCGCCTTGGGCGCGCACTTCAGCAGTAATCCTGCGATCAAAGTCGTAGCGGCCAGCTTTGCCAACGCCACCAGCGAAGACTGGAACGTGCCTCATACCCAGGAGTACGTCACGCAATGGCTCGCACTTGGCTACACCTCGGAAAAGATGCTCGATGCAGGCAAACAGATCATCGACGCCACGATGATCGCGTTCCCAAATCAAGTGGTGACAATGGCGGTCGGCGGCAGCGGCCATATCAATGGCACAAACCTGGATCCGACGAGTACCTATCTGGCGCGGGGGGCGATCGACGCGGCCAGGGCTACCTGGCCGGGGAGAATGGTGGCCCAGAAAAACGATCTCTCCACCTTCATCCCGACCGCGCCGGGTATCGAGACACTTTACGAAATGATTTGGGATTTCCAGCCGGACGTGGGTGGCCAGATGGTCTATCAAGTCGTGAATGATCCCACTTATCGGGCCAACGGCGGAGTGCCGGACGATCTCGGCACGATTCTGCAAAACTCGATCGATGGCGCCCTCAGCTACAACGAGAAGTATGTCGAGGTCTATCAAATCGACGCGTCGGCCCTCCCGACCGTCATTTCCTACGCCCATCAAGCTCTGACGGCCGGTCAGCCTCCGACTCCAACCCCGACCGCCACCCCTTCGGCTACGCCCAGTCCCACCCCTTCGGCGACTCCGACAGCGACGCCCTCGGCCACGCCAACCCCGACAGCCACGCCTTCGGCCACGCCAACTCCGACGGCCACCCCGCCGTCACAGCCGAGCCCTCCGACGGGATTGCGAGTAGTATCCTAATCTCGCTTCAAATGCTCAAGTTTCGTCGGAGCTCCGATGCTCCTGAGAAACTGGTGAAAAATGCGCGATACAGGGTTCGAACCTGTGACCCCTACCGTGTCAAGGTAGTGCTCTACCACTGAGCTAACCGCGCTCGCTGGGAAGAGTGATATGTGAATAGTGATGGATGATCCGTCAAGGGGGCGATCGCACAAAGATGCGATGAAGGACGGCAAGCCATGCACGGTTCGCCGATCACTACTCAACTTGCCCCTCAGGCGGCCAGTTTGGTCGCTTCCTTGTGCCCGAGGATGCGAACCGTCTGTTTCAGCTGATCGACTTTCAGGGGTTTCTTGAGAACGGTCACTGGCCCTTTGGCGAGAATCCGATTGAGCATGTCGCTGTCCGGATAGCCGGTGATGACGACGATCGGCAACTCGGGATCGATCTCCTTGGCGGCTTCGTAAACGTCGTCGGCGGGGCCGTCAGGCAATTTCAGATCCAGGAAGAGCAAATCGAAATGCTGCTTTTCCAACGCGGCGATCGCTTCTTTGACCGTCCCGACCACGACGCGGCTAAAGCCAATTTTTTTCAGGAACACCTTGAAGAGATTTTGCAAACTCTCATCATCGTCGACCACCAACACGGTCGGTTGGCCGGACCGATCCTCTTTCAGGATGTCCTTATCGAGGGCGTCTTTCTTGATCCGCCACCGGCCGCCGATTTGGATCGCGGGCAACTGGCCTCGCTGCACTAAATAATAGACGGTGGGAAGTGGGATCCGGAGGTATTTCGAAGTCTCCTTGACCGTCAATAAGTTGTGCATAGAAGGAGAATCAGCAATTTCAGGCGTTGATGGCAATGATTATTGCCCTGGACGAGCATTATAAATTTTAGAAACTCTGTCAACTGCTGAGTTTTTGAAGTTTAATAGCAGATCGGCCGGGCACTCCTGCGTAGCCAAAGCATCCCATCACGCAGCTTGAAACGATCTTTCGTTGTCCAAGCAGTTCCGGCGCGCTGAGATCGTTGCTGGACAAGGGAGGGGCCGGGGTTCACTGTTCGCAACTTTATGAGCGCATTGTTTTTCAAACGGTTTCTGCAAAAGCCGTTTCAGATCGCTTCCATTATCCCCAGCTCCAAAGCGCTCGTGGAAAAGGTCGCGAGCAAAATTGATTTCACCCAAGCCCGCACCATTGCCGAATACGGCCCGGGCGAGGGCGTCCACTCCCGCGAACTGGCTTCCCGAATGAGTGCCGATTCGCAGTTGTTTCTTTTCGAGCTCGATCCTGCTTTCTCCCGAGATCTTGAGCGCCAGTTCGCCGATGATCCGCGCGTGCATGTGATCAATCGCGACGCAGCCAGTCTCTCCGAGGAACTCGCCCGCCGCGGCATCGCGCAGTGCGATTACATTCTTTCCGGCATTCCCTTCAGCATTATCGAGATCAAGAAAAAGCGCGTGCTCTTGCAGGATACCTACGACGCGCTCCGGCCGGGCGGCGCCTTCATCATCTATCAGGTGACCAACGAGCTCCGCCAGCACGCGACTTTCTTCGACCGCGCAGAGTCCGAGTACTGCCTGCAAAATATTCCGCCGATGTTCATCACCGTTTTCCAAAAGGCGCAAACCCGGAATGGTCATGCGCGCCCCGCGACCGCTCGAATCACCGTTCAGCGCACGGCATGAGCGTCTGCCGGACCCGGATCGAAAAGGATTCGATGGGCGAGATGTCCGTCCCCGAATCCGCACTCTACGGCGCCTCGACCCAGCGTGCGGTGCTCAATTTCCCAGTTAGCGGCTGGCGTTTCTCGCGGCCTTTCATTCGCGCTCTCGGTTTGTTGAAATGGGCCGCCGCCCAGGCCAACCACGATCTCGGGCAGCTCGATGCGGAACGGAGCGCACTCATCGTCCAGGCCGCTGAGGAAGTGGTCGACGGCAAACTCGATGAGCATTTCCCGCTCGACATTTTCCAGACCGGCTCCGGCACGAGCACGAATACCAACGCCAACGAAGTCATCTCCAACCGCTCCTGCCAACTGGCAGGCAAACCGATCGGGGCGCGCGAACCGGTTCACCCTAACGATCACGTCAACATGGGGCAGTCGAGCAACGACATCATCCCCTCCGCGATCCATGTCAGCGCGGCGGAACAATTGCAGCAGGTCCTTATCCCCGCCCTCGAGAAGCTCCACCAGGCGCTCGCCGCCAAGGCGCAGGAATTCGACGATGTGATTAAGATCGGCCGCACCCACTTGATGGATGCCACCCCGGTCCGGCTCGGCCAGGAGTTCGGCGGCTACGCGCAGCAGGTTCGTTTCGGAAAAGAACGGGCCGAACGAGCCATCACCGGATTGCAGGAACTCGCGCTTGGCGGAACCGCGGTCGGGACCGGCTTGAATCGTCATCTCGAATTTCCCGGCAAAGTGATGAGGCATCTCGAGCAGCGGACCGGGATCGCTTTCCGCGAGGCGGAAAATCATTTCGAAGCGCAGGGCGCCAAGGATGGCGTGGTCGAGGCCAGCGGCCATCTCAAGACCATCGCGGTCAGTCTCTTCAAAATCGCGAACGACATCCGCTGGCTGGGGAGCGGTCCGCGTTGCGGGATCGGTGAAATTCAGCTCCCGGCCACCCAACCGGGCAGCTCGATCATGCCGGGGAAAGTGAACCCGGTGATCTGCGAGTCGGTCATGATGGTTTGCACGCAGGTGATCGGCGCGGACACCACCATCACCTGGGCAGGAGCGAACGGGAATCTCGACCTCAACGTCATGATGCCGGTCATGGCCCATAATCTTCTCTGCAGCATCCGGCTGTTGGCCAACGTGGCCGAAATATTCGCTGACAAATGCATCAGCGACATCGTGGCCGATCGCGCGCGCTGTCAGGAATTGGTCGAGCTTTCCATGGCCATGGTGACCGGTCTTGCGCCCAAGATCGGCTACGATCGCGCAGCTGAGATCGCCAAGGAAAGCGTCCAGACCGGCAAAACGGTGCGCCAGCTTTGTCAGGAGAAAAAAGTGTTGCCGGAAGCCGAGCTGAATGCGGCGCTCGATCCGGTTTCGATGACGGAGCCGGGCGGCGAAGGCTCCGGGGGCGGCTAGGCGGAAACGTTCCCATGGTCGCCAACGTCAATAGCCCGAATTTCTCGGGCGGGGCCAACATCGCCATCAAGTGCCCGTATCACACCTACGAGCAAACGGTTGCCTTTTATCGCGACACTCTGGGCCTGCCCCTGATCGAGGAAGAAGCCGAAGGCTGCATTTTTCAGTTCGGCCCCGTGCGGCTCTGGATCGATCGTGTGCCGAACATCAGCCACCCCGACATCTGGCTCGAGCTCGAGACGAACGACACCGAGGGCGCTGCCGCCTACCTGAAAAATCACGGCGTCGCCCGCCGCGATGAGGTCGAGCAACTGCGCGAAGATTTCGACGGCTTCTGGATTTCCGATCCGGCCGGGATCATCCACCTCGTGGTGGGAGACGAAGATTGATTCGTTAGGCACTTAACCCCCGAGCTTCGCGCCGCCCCTACGACGCTGTCATCCCGATCCGCCGAAGGACGGAGAGGGACCTCTCGAGGGCAATCGCGACCTCGCGTTCTGAGAAAGCGTCGCTGGAGTAGCGAGATCCCTCTCCGCGCTTCGCCGGATCGGGGATGACAAGCCAGGCAGGAGCCCGCTTAGGATGACAAGCCAAGGAGGAGCGCGCTCAGCCAGCGACCGAAGCGTCCTCGCAAAACAGACCATCGAACATCGGCTGGAAAACGCCCCCTTGGGTCGCGCCGATGGCGAAGCGCGGGCTGATCTCGCCTTGTGCCGCGCAAAAAATCTCGATCTCGCGCCGGTCCATTTTTTCGAGTTCCGCCCGCACCGTCCCGGCCGCGAGCTGGGGCGAATTGCAATCCCGGCTGAGATGCCCCAGCACGACCCGCGTAATTTTGCCCGGCAACAATTGCGTGATGACAGCGGCGGCAGCGGCATTGGAGAGATGACCGTGCCGCGATTGAATCCGCTGTTTCACCGGCCAGGGACGGTGCGGATCGTTCTGCAACAGTTTCTCGTCGTGATTCGTCTCAATCACCAGCGTCTGCACCTGCCGGAGCCGCTCAATCGTGAGGCGAGTCGCGTGGCCGAGGTCGGTGATGTAGCCGAGCGCGTTCGGGCCGGCATGAAAGGTATAGCCAACCGGCTCGACCGCGTCGTGCGGAACGGAGAAACTTTCCACCGTGATGTCACAGATCGAAAACGAAGCCCCGGTGCGAAAAATACGCCAGTTCCGATGCTCGCCTAACGAGCCGGAGCGGATCGCTTCGGCGGTCAGGGCGTTGCAGTAGATCGGCACCTGGAACTTGCGACAGAGCACCTCCAGGCCACAGACATGGTCGCCGTGCTCGTGCGTCAGGAGGACGCCGTCCAGTTCGTGAGGGGAAACCCCGCAGAGCTCGAGCCGAAGGGTAAGCTGTCGCGCGCTCAGCCCGCCATCGACCAGCAGCCGGCAGTGATCGGTCGCGATGAGCGCGCTGTTTCCGGCGCTGCCGCTGCCGAGCATGGTGAGACTGAACATCCACCGATTATTAGCGAAGCGAAGTCCCCCGCACAAACGGAAACGCCTGTTTCCGCGGCGCGCGCGAACAATTTTCGACAGCAGCGCGCGACATGGATACGGTTGCACTGCAATGGACGCGATCGATCTGGCCGGGCTGCGCCGGGAATATGAAACGCAAGGATTACGCCGGGCGGAAATGCATCACGACCCGATCGAGCAGTTTGCCACCTGGTTCTCGACCGCGGTCAATTCCGGGCTGCCGGATGCGAACGCGATTAGCCTGGCCACCGCCACGCCGGAGGGAAAGCCCTCCGCGCGGATCGTGTTGTTGAAAGGTTTCGACCAACGCGGCTTTGTTTTTTTCACCAACTACCAGAGCGGCAAGGGCCGCGAGTTGGAGTCGAATCCACAGGCCGCGTTCGCCGTTTACTGGGTGCAACTTGAGCGGCAGATCCGCGTCGCCGGCCGGGTCGAGAAAACTTCGCGCGAGGAATCGATCTCCTATTTCGCGGGGCGCCCGCGCGGGAGCAAGCTCGGCGCCTGGGTCTCGCGTCAGAGCGAAGTGATTGATGCCCGGCGCATCCTCGATGCGCGTCTCGCGGAAATGACGGAGCGCTTCGCGGGGCAGGATGAAATCGAGTTGCCTCCGCATTGGGGTGGCTTCCGGATCATGCCGGCGACGATCGAATTCTGGCAAGGCCGGGCCAATCGTTTACACGATCGTTTTCGCTACACTCGGCAGAAGGATGACACCTGGACTTTGGAGCGATTGGCGCCCTAGTTCGTTAGGTAAGGCTGATGAGTCTGCCTAACGAAACGAATCGTTCCCGCCGCTGGACGCGGGATTCGGAGCCGCGCTACTGGTGGCATCGCCTGCCCGGGATGGATTTCGTTCCACCGATCTACTCCGATCTTTCCGAGGCGGAATGGGAGATCGTGCAGGCTTGGTACGAAGAAACCGATCGCAGCGGAGTGATCGGCGAATGCGCCGTCCCGCTCATCTCCCTGCTGCACGGACTGGTGATGGGCAACCGCATCTCCCGCATCGTCCAGCTCGGGACCTGCAGCGGTTATTCGTCGCTCCTACTCGGATTCATGCTGCGGCGGATGGAGGCGCCCGGCGGGCTCTTCACTCTCGACATTGACCCCGGACTTTGCGCCTTTGCCCAGCGCTGGCTGGAGCGCGCAGGTCTAACGAACTTTGTCACGATCGCCGAAACCAACTCGCTCGATCCAAAATCCGTGACTGCGGCCTACCAACATTTCGGCGGGCCACCACAGATGGTCCTCCTCGACAGTTCCCACGAGTATGCCGCCACATTGCAGGAACTCGAATTGTGGTATCCCGCTTTGGAATCGGGCGGGCTGCTTTTGCTCCACGACGTCAGCCGTTTTGCCGAAGACTTCGACGTCACAAAGCAGGGTGGCGTTGGTCAGGCGCTGGCCGAATGGCGCCGGAAGAATCCCGCCGCGGAAGCAATCTGCTTGAACCGGGAATCCCGCAGCATGGAGCTGCCCCGACCGCTCTACAAAGACGCCTGTGGTTTGGGTATCATCCACAAACCAGGCGTCCCGGCGCCGCCTCACGCCGCCGTCAGGAGTTAGCCTAACGATTCTGCGTATTCGACAAGCAGCGTTGGATTGAGCGGGATCTTGTCCCAATCCGCCCGCGCCCAGCGGCCTTCGATGCTGAAGCGGCGGTTCGAAGTCCGGCCGTCGAAAAAAAGTCGAGTTGGTTTTCGACTGCACCCCGAAACGGCGAGGCAAACCGACTTCGATTTCCTGGGTCAGGCGGTTATCGGCCGGGCCTTCCTCGAAGACGCCGCCTTGATGGATCAGCGCGGCGAAGGCTTCAACGTAGTCATGGTGGTGGGCGAAAAACGCTGCGCGAAAAAGCCGATAGCCGCGGCTGAGTTGCCTGAGGCATGGGTGCGGGTTCAGCCGTCTGAAGCCGGTAAGGCTGGAAATCGCAAGGTCGCGGTCGTGCCGTGGCCGACTTCGCTTTGCACGGAGAGCGAGCCGCCGTGCAAATCGGCGATCGATTTGACCAGGGCCAGGCCCAGACCCGTGCCCTCGCTGCTGCGCGAGGCGTCGACTCGATAAAATCGGTCGAAGATCCGGGGCAGGTGCGCGGCCGGGATGCCGACACCGGTATCGCGCACTTGAATTTCTGCCGCGGCCGGATTCCTCGCCAGGGACATGGTGATACTTCCGCCATCGGGCGTGAACCGGACCGCGTTGTCGACCAGGTTGCTCACCGCGCGGCCGAAGAGGACCGGGTCGGCATAGACCTGGCCTGCACCGGTGCAACTGATCCGGAGCTGGCGCTCCTCTGCGATCGCTTCGTTATAGGCGGCGATGCGTTCCAGCGCCGCGCGACCGTCGAACAGAATCGGCTGCACTTTGCTTTCCGCTGCCTCCGCCCGGGCGAGAAAGAGCAGGTTGTCGATAATCCCGGAGAGTCGCTCGCACTCCGCCACGCTCGACTCGATGACCGCCTGGTATTCGTTAGGCGAGCGTTCTCGCGTCAGCGCCACCTCCGCTTCGCCGCGAATGTTGGCCAGCGGAGTGCGCAACTCGTGCGCGAGATCGGCCGAGAATTGGGAGAGCCGGGTGAAGGAATCTTCCAGCCGATCGAGCATGTCGTCGAAAGCGATTGCCACCGGCTGGAGCTCGCGCGGCCAATCCGCCGGGGGGACGCGTTCGTGCAAATGCGTCGGCCCGACGCGCCGGAGCGATCGCGTCATCGCGCTGAGCGGCGCCAGGCCGCGCCGAGTGACGCTGATCGCGATCATGGCCGAGGCGAGAATCCCGCAACCGAGGACAATCGCGACGAGCAGGCCAAATTCTTTTTCGAATTGCTCGTCGACCGAGCGGTCCTGAGCCACCTGGATGGTGTAGGCCTGGCCGTCTGCTTCCGTTTCGATCGCGACTAACGAAAAGAGTTTACCTTCCGTCTGGTGATCCTTCACCGTCAGATTCGCCAGGGTCGAAGCCTCGCGCGAAGGAAAAAGCGCGGCCGGCAGCAGGACGCCCATG
This sequence comes from Verrucomicrobiota bacterium, assembly GCA_030856765.1. GTDB lineage: Bacteria > Verrucomicrobiota > Verrucomicrobiia > Chthoniobacterales > UBA10450 > Palsa-1392. Next base: position 8,928 of record JALYOR010000013.1, read on the forward strand.
CCCGGCGTTTCCGCCACGATCCCGCCGGGCGCGTCGAGGACTCGCACCCAGTAGGCGATCCGTTCGCCTCCCTGCAGCGCTTTCAGTTCCCGTGCGATGAGGTCCGCCCCGCCCGCGGAGCGGAGGTCGGCGCGAATCGTGAGCACTTTGTCGACGAGGACGGCGCGATCTTCGGCGAGGGCGTGCCTAACGACGATCCAATAGAGCACCCCGAGCCCGCAGCCGAGGAGAATGGCGGCCGCCGGGGTGAAAAGAAAAACCAGCTGCGACGCGATCGAGCGCGGTTCAGTCGGCTTTGAGGACATAGCCGGCGCCGCGCACGGTGTGGATCAACTTTTTCGAATAGGGATCGTCCACTTTGGCCCGCAAACGGCGCACCATCACGTCGAGCACGTTGGTCCCGGTTTGGAAATCGATCCCCCAGACGTGAGCCTCGATCTCTTTGCGCGAGACCACTTCGCCGGCGGAGCGGACCAGATGCGCGAGGAGAAGAAATTCCTTCGCCGTCAGATGCAAGGGTTGTCCCGCGCGAACGGCGCGATTGCGATGGGTGTCGAGCTCAAGATCTTCGATCCGCAACTGGTCGCCCGACGGTGCCGGACTGCGCCGCAGGAGCGATCGCACCCGCGCGATCAATTCGGAAAACGCGAAAGGCTTGACCAGATAGTCGTCCGCCCCCAGCTCGAGGCCTTTAACTCGATCGGGCACGCCGTCGCGCGCGGTGAGAAAGAGGATGGGAGTATGCACGCCCTGGCCGCGCAGTTCTTCCACCACCGTCCAGCCATCCTTCCTCGGCAGCATCACGTCGACGAGCAGCAGATCGAATTTCGCGGCGAGCGCCTGCTGCAGGCCGCTCTCTCCGTCGTGCGCCACTTCCACGACGTAGTCTGCTTCTTCCAGTCCCTTGGCGATAAACGCGGCGGTCTTCTTTTCATCTTCGATCAAGAGAATGCGCATTGCGGTAGGTATAGAGGTTGCGGCGGACCCCTTCAAGCGTGGGCGATCCTGGTAATCCGTCGAGCCAGGAGCAGAAGGTCGCTCGGCCCCAGAAAAATCCACCTCGCGGCTCGACGGAGTTTCGCTCCACCGGGAAGGCCTTTTTCGGGGGAATCTTGTCAAGTCACTCGAAAAATTTTTCTGTGTGCGGGCGCAAGTCCAGTTCCAGCGTCCAGGCGTGGCGGTGTTGTTGGGCGAGGTGCCAATAGGCTTCCGCCATCCGATCGGGGTCGAGTTTGGGATCGGCCGCATCGGGCGTCTTGCCGAGCGGGCCGATGATTCCATCCACCACCACATGGGCGACGTGCACTCCTTGCGGCCACAGCTCCCGCGCGAGCGATTGGACGAGGCCGCGGAGGGCGAACTTGGCGCTGCTAAAGGCCAGCCAGCCACCGCCGCGCAGGCTCGAGGTGGCGCCGGTAAAAATCATGGCGCCTTCGCCCGCGGCAATCATGTCGCTCGCCGTTGCCTGGGCGGCGACGAAGCCGCCTAACGAAGCGATCCGCCACGAATTTTCGAAATCTTCAGGGGTCGTCCCGAGTAAACCGTCGCCGGAGGACGAGCTGGCGTTGTGCAACAGCACGCTGATTTTTCCCAGCTCGGCCCGCGCCCGTTCAACCGCCGATTTGACTTCGTCGGGCCGGCTGACATCCGCGGTCAGGGCAAGAGCCCGGCCGCCCGCCTCGGAAATTTCGCTCGCGAGTTGCTCGATGAAATCCGCGTGCCGGGCGACGAGTGCGACCGCGAAATCGCCGCCGGCAAAGCGCCGGGCCAGCGCCGCCCCAAGACCGGGACCAACTCCGGTGATGAACGCGACCTTGGATCCGCTCACGGTTTTCCTCCGAAGGTGCAGTAATCGTCGAGCTCGACCAGGTCCACCCACGTCTTGATGTCTTCGCGCGTTTTGGTGAAGCCACCGAGGCGCCGAAAAAAGAAGATGAGCGTTTCCTCGTCGCTATCCGCCGCGCGGCGGAGTTGGTAGTCGCTCCACTGCTCGATTTCCCACGCGGTCGGTTTGTGTGCGGCGTGTGCCTGGAGCCAGGCCAGAATATCGCCATCGCCCTTTCCGGTGGCGAGCTCTTCCAGCAATGCTGCGG
>JALYOR010000037.1 GCA_030856765.1 Verrucomicrobiota bacterium
GTCAGCGGCAAGGCTGGCCGGACCCGTTGGCAGGGCAAACGGCCGCATGTCCGCGGCATGGTCATGAACCCGATCGATCACCCGAATGGTGGTGGCCAGGGTAAGTCCAAGGGCGGTGGCGGACGCCAGCATCTGACCAGCCCATGGGGACAGCTGGCGAAGGGTTTCAAGACTCGTTCGAAGCACAAGCCCAGCGACCGCTTCATCATGCAAGACCGGCGCGTGAGCCGAAAAAAGTAATTTGATATGAGCAGATCACTGAAAAAGGGACCGTTCGTTGAGCCGCATCTTCTGGAGAAGATCGACAAGATGAACGCCTCGGGCATCAAGAAACCAGTCAAGACCTGGTCGCGCCGCTCGATGGTGACCCCGGATTTTGTGGGGCACACGTTCCTCGTCCATAACGGCAAAATTTTTCAATCCGTGTTCGTGACCGAAAATATGGTCGGCCACAAACTCGGCGAGTTTTCACCTACCCGTATCTTTAAGAAGCACGGGTCGCACACCGCGAAGGTGACGAAGTAGCGCAGTTGATGGTTGCGGATTGAGAGGATGAGATGAAAGTCTCCATCCCTCATTTCCGATTTTCGGTTGTGCTGGTGTGTCTGTCGTTAGCCCCTGGGCTGGCGGCAGAAGATAGTTCTTTGTCAGATCCAAATCTTGAAGTCGCAGAGGCGAAAGTGACGTCGGAGACGTTGCTCTCGCAGAATGATCTCTTGCGCAAACAACTCTCGCTCGAACGCGAAACACAGAAGACGCTGACCGACAGTCTCGTCGTCTCGAACGCAGAAGCGGAATTGTTTCGCCGGAAGTATGCCGACCTGAAGACGCGCATGGACGCACTCGGAGTGGAGTCGGTCAGCAAGGACCGGGCGAAACTGGAGCAGCGTCTTTTGAAAGCGGTCAGTGACCTTCAACTCACCAACAGGGAGAAGGAAGCTTACCGCGAGCAACTGCTGAAGTTGACCGAGACGATGCTGCGCTACGTGAAAAGCACCCAGAGTGTCGATCCGCAGGCGCGGGCGGAAGTGGAAGTGCAATTGCGCGCAACCAATCAGCTCATGGTCGCGAAAGAGGACGATGGGCCTAACGACGGCAGCAGACCGGACTTGATGGACGGAAAAGTCCTGAGCGTGAAAGAAGAGTGGTCGCTCGTGGTGGGAAACCTCGGGGCGCAGCAGGGAGTGAAGATCGGAATGCCGCTACGCATCGTGCGGGGAGGAAAGACGATCGCGACCCTACGAGTGGTGGACGTGCGCGAGAAGATCAACGGGGCGGTGATTCAAGAATTGGATTCGGAAAAAGTGAAAATAAAAGTAGGCGATCGTCTCCAGGTGGATGCCCGCCAGAATGTAAGTTTAAAGTAAATGCAAGTTAGCTCGATACATCGTTACGCGAAGATTTCGGCGTTCAAAGCGCGCGAAGTCACTCGCGCCATTCAGGGCCTGCCGGTTTCGGCAGCGCTCGACATCGTCGCGTTCAGCCCTAAAAAGGCGGCGGGATTGATCAGCAAAACGCTCAAGAGCGCAATCGCCAACGCTGAGAACAACAACAATCTACGCGTCGACAGCCTGGTCGTGAAAGAAGCGACCGTCGGCGAAGGCCCAACGATGAAGCGGATGATGACCCGGGCGCGCGGAAGCGGCAGCACGATCCGCAAACGCAGCGCTCACATTCGGATCATTTTGACTGACGAGATCGAGATCAAGACGCGCGACAAAAAAGTAAAGAAGCCGGGTGGCGCGAAGAAGAAGAAAGTGCCGGCCGCGAAGAAGACCACGACCGCCGCTCCGAAAGCGGAGGAACCGGTGAAAGAAGCGACAGCGAGCGAAGAGAAAGCAGAAAGCTAATTCATGGGCCAGAAAGTTAATCCAATCGGTTTTCGTCTCGCGGTTAATCGCGACTGGCGTTCGCGCTGGTACGCCTCGCCCCAGGAAATGCCTGCGTTCCTTGCTGGTGATCTCGAAATCCGCAATTACGTAAAGAAGAAGCTGCAGTTCGCCGCGGTCGCGAAGATAATCATCGAACGCGCCTGGAACAGTATCCGCGTGACTATCCATACCGCGCGCCCCGGCATCGTGATCGGACGCAAAGGCGCCGAGATCGAGAAGATGACGGAAGAAATCTCGCGCATGGCGCAAGGCAAGCAGATCAAGATCGACATCCAGGAAATCAAAACACCGGAACTGGACGCGCAGCTCGTAGCCGAGAACGTCGCGCTCCAGATCGAGCGTCGTATCGCTTATCGCCGCGCGATGAAAAAGGCCGTCCAGATTGCGATGGACTTCGGTGCGCAAGGCATTCGTCTCCGCAGCTCGGGCCGTTTGAACGGCGCGGAAATTTCCCGTTCGGAATGGTATCGCGAAGGCAAAGTGCCGCTGCACACCCTCCGCACGCCGATCGATTACGGTTTCGCCGAGGCCAATACGGTTTACGGCAAGATCGGAGTGAAATGCTGGATTTGTAAGAAGGAAGAAGCGCCCCCGGCCGCGGCCAATACCCCGGCTACGACCGAGCCCGCGGCCGCAGCCTAACGAATTTTAAGAAGGAGATATTGCCATGCCTTTAATGCCCAAACGCGTCAAGTATCGCAAGACCCAGCGGGGGAGCCGCAAGGGAATGGCGTCGCGCAATCTCCGGATCGACTTCGGCGAATTCGGCCTGCAAACGCTGGAACGCGCCTGGATTACCAATACCCAGATCGAAGCCGCCCGTGTCGCCTTAACCCGCAACATGAAACGTAAAGGCAAGCTCTGGATTCGGATTTTCCCCGACAAGTCGGTCACGGGCCGTCCGCCGGAAACCCGCATGGGTAAAGGCAAAGGCCAGCCGGAGAAATGGGTCGCCACCGTACGCCCGGGCAACATTTTGTTCGAGCTCGACGGCATCCCCGAATCGGTCGCGCGCGAATCGCTCCGCCTGGCGGCCGACAAGCTTCCGGTGCGGACCAAATTCCTCACCCGCCACCACGTCGTGACCTAACGACTAACGAGAGATGAAATTCAAAGACATTTTAGAAATGAGCACGGACGAGTTGCTGACCAAAAAGCGTGATTTGCGCCAGGAAAGCCTGCACCTCCGTCTCCAGCAAATGAGCGGACAGCTCGAACAGCCGAGCCGCCTGCGCCTCCTTCGCCGTGAAGTGGCCCGGGTCGAGACTGTACTGACGCAGCGGAAGATTCCGGCGACGACCAAGAACTAAACAGCCATGGACGAAACGACAAAACAGAAAACGCCCACGGCGGAAGAGAAAGCTCGCGGCGCACGCAAGACGCGCGTCGGCGAAGTAATCTCTAGCGGCATGAGCAAAACGATCGTGGTTCAAACGGTGACCCGCGTCCCGCACGCTACGTTTGGCAAGATCGTGAAGCAGAAGAAGAAATTTTACGCGCACGACGAAGAGAGCAAGGCTAAACCCGGCGACACGGTGCGCATCATGGAGACGCGTCCGCTGAGCAAATTGAAGCGCTGGCGCCTGGTCGAGGTCGTCCAGAAATAAGGAAACGTTTATGGTTTACCTAAGATCAAGACTCGATGTGGCCGATAACAGCGGCGCGCGGATGGCGACGATGATCGGTGTGATCGGCAAAGGCGGCGCGAAGTGCGCCGGGATCGGTGATGTCATCTCGGCGAACGTGAAAGAAGCGAGTGCGACGGGCACGGTGAAAAAGGGCGACGTGGTTCGTGCGGTCCTCGTGCGCACGAAGCAGCCGATCCGTCGGGACGACGGTTCGCTTCTGCGTTTCGATAACAACGCGATCGTCATCATCGACAAGGATTTCAACCCGCGCGGCACCCGTATCTTCGGCCCCGTGGCCCGCGAACTGCGCGAACGCAATTTCATGAAGATCGTTTCGCTGGCTCCGGAAGTGTTATGAACCGGGTCAAGCATCACGTTAAAAAAGGCGACAACGTCGAGGTCATCTCGGGGAACTTCCGCGGATCCACCGGGAAGATCCTGCAAGTTTTGCCGAAGAAGAATCGTGTCCTGATTGAAGGCGTTCGCCTGATTAAAAGGCACCTGCGCAAATCCCAGGATAATCCCTCGGGTTCGATCTCGGAGCGCGAAGGCCCGATCCACATCTCGAACGTGAAGCTGGTCGAGGCCGCGTCGAAGGAGACAAAGAAAAAGGGCAAGGCGAAGGCCACCAAAGAGAAGACAAAGAAAGACGAATAGGTCTTTCGACGGTTAGAAAATGAAAAACGAATTTTATCGCGAATACAAAGAGAAGGTGATCCCTGCGATGCGCGAGCACCATGGATACACGAATGACCACCAGATTCCCAAGCTAGAGAAGGTAGTCATCAACACTTCCGTTGGTTCGCAGTCGGATGTGAAGCAGGCGCTCGAAGACGCTAAGACCGAGCTGGCGTTGATCACGGGCCAGAAGCCGGCAGAAACCCGTGCTAAGAAAAGCATCTCGAACTTTAAGCTGCGCAAAGAGCAGGCGATCGGCGCCAAGGTTACCCTGCGGGGCGAGCGCATGTATGAATTCATGGAGCGCTTGATCAAGGCTTCGCTCCCGCGTATTCGCGACTTTCGGGGTGTTTCGCCGAAAGGTTTCGACGGAAACGGGAACTACACGCTCGGCGTTTCCGATCAGTCCATTTTCCCTGAAGTCGAGCTCGACAAAATCAAGCGCAACATTGGTTTTGATGTTACGATTGTGACCACCGCGCGCACGAACGACGAGGCCAAATCCCTCCTCTCCGAGTTGGGGATGCCCTTCAGCGACCGGCCGAAACCCGTCGTCCCAACGCAAGCCGCCTAACCTGCATGAGTACTGTTACCGATCCTATTGCCGACCTTCTCGCCCGTGTGCGCAACAGCACACAAGCGCAGAAGCTCGAAATGTATGTCCCTTTCTCCAAGGTGAAGAATGAGATCGTTCGCATCCTGAAAGAGGAGGGTTACATCACCGATTTTTCGCTCGACACCACGGCCGCGCATCCGCGGATCAAGATTACCAACAAAATTTCGAATCGCACCAGCGCCATTACCGGCCTGAAGCGCGTCAGCCGTCCCGGCTTGCGTCGTTATGTCGGCGCGGATGAAATTCCGCGCGTTCTTGGCGGGATGGGCACGGCGATTCTTTCCACCTCGCGCGGCGTCATGTCGGGCCGCGAAGCGAAGAAACAAAAAGTAGGAGGCGAGTTACTGGCCTACGTCTGGTAACCCACGAGATATGTCACGGATTGGAAATAAGGCGGTCGGAATTCCCGACAAAGTCAAAGTAAACATCGACAACAGCGGAAAGGTTGCGGTCGAAGGTCCAAAGGGGAAGTTGGATTGGAAGCTGCCCAAAGGCATTACCGCGAAGGTGGCCGATAATGAAGTGTCGTTAGTCCGCAATGCGGAAACGCGCAGCGTCAAAGCTTTGCACGGTCTCTCCCGCGCCCTGATCAATAACATGGTCGTCGGCGTGAGCGACGGATTTA
>JALYOR010000045.1 GCA_030856765.1 Verrucomicrobiota bacterium
CTGCGGTGGCGGTGGTATTGGCGGCGGGCCCTCGCTCCGCGGACGAACGGGAGGCGGCGGCGCCGAGCCAGGAGGCGCGCCCCAGGCCTCCAGAAAACGCCGAACTCGCTCTTCCTCACTCTGCGGCGGCGGGCGACGCTCGGGCGGCGTGGATTCGTTAGGATGCGATGGCGGTTTTTCTTCTTCCGTCCCGCCCGAGACCCGGCTCGTCAGCCACTTGAAAGCAAGGGCGAGCCCGGCCAGGACGAGGAAGATGACGGTGTCGTTCATCGGAAAATGTGATCAGTGATCAGCCGCCGGTATCGTTAGGCGTTTTCGGTGGACGGTTTCTCGGTGGTGCCGATCGATTCGCGCATGGTGGTGTCGGCCTGCACGTTTTTCATCCTCACGTAATCCATGATGCCGAAGTTGCCGGAGCGGAAAGCGTCGGCCATTGCCTGCGGGACGAGGGATTCGGCTTCGACCACTTTGGCCCGCATCTCCTGGGTCTTGGCGCGCATCTCCTGCTCGACGGCGACGGCGGCCGCGCGGCGAACTTCCGCCTTGGCCTGGGCGACGCGTTTGTCGGCGTCGGCCTGCTCGGTTTGAAGTTTGGCGCCGATGTTATCGCCGATATCGACGTCGGCGATGTCGATCGAGAGGATCTCGAAGGCGGTGCCGCTATCGAGACCTTTCTGGAGGACGAGCTTGGAAATGCGATCGGGATTTTCGAGCACGTCCTTGTAGGTGTCGGCGGAACCGATCGAGGTCACGATCCCCTCGCCGACCCGCGCGATGATGGTTTCCTCGGTCGCGCCGCCGACGAAGCGGTCGAGGTGGGAGCGCACCGTGACGCGGGCTTTGACTTTGACGCCGATGCCGTCTTTGGCCACGCCGTCGATCGTGGTGCGGCCCATCGCGGCGCTGGGCACGTCGATGATCTTCGGGTTGATGCTGGTGCGGACGGCTTCGAGGACGGTTTTGCCGGTGCCTTTGGTCGCGAGGTCGATGGCACAGGCACGGTTGAAATCGAGGGAGATGCCGGCTTTATCGGCAGCGATGAGGGCGAGGATGACGTGGCCGACGTCACCGCCCGCGAGGTAGTGCGCTTCGAGCGGGTCGCTCGGGATTTCGATGCCGGCTTTGACGGCGGTGATCCGGTTGTCGACGATCAAGCCGACCGGGACTTTGCGCAGGCTCATCCCGATCATTTTGCCCATGCCGACGGGGGCGTTGGCGATCCAGGCTCGCACCCACAGTCCGAAGAACCGGGAGATCACGATGAACATGACCAGGATGACCAAGACGACGATGGCGCCACCGACAAATGAGAGAGATTGCATGAGGGAAAGTTACGAGGGCGGCGCGGGCGCGGAAAGCGCTAATTGCAAACGCGGCTTTACCGCAGAGAAGCAGAGGTCATACAGAGGGGAAGGCGACGGGCGTGATCTTGGGTAGCGCACTCGTCTCGAGTGCTGGCGCCGGTGTTTGAAAGCCCGGCCGTTGCTTCGCATCCGTTACGGCACCGTCGCGGACTTTTTTCGACGCGCCGAACGCAGGTGCGATTCCATCAGCCAGGAAAGTTCGTCGCGCTGGGACAGCGCGACCAGCACTCGGGACGAGTGCGCTACCCGGAAGGCTGCATTCGACGCCGCTAGGAATGTCCGAGGACGGGATGGGGGACGTAGGATTCTTCCAACGCCGCAATCTCGTGAGGGGAAAGTTTTAACTCGAGCGCAGCGACGGCGTCATCGAGATGATGCGGTTTGGAGGCGCCGATGATAGGCGCGGTAATGGCTGGTTTGTGCAGCATCCAGGCGAGGGAGAGCTGCGCCGGTGGCACGTTTTTTTCTTTCGCCAGTTTGTTCACTTGCTCGACGACGGCGCGATCCGCGTCTTCCGTTTGGCGATAGAGTTTCTGGCCGTACTCGTCCTTGGCTGCCCGGCCGCCGCCGGCTTCGCCCCACGGTCGGGTGAGGCGTCCACGCGCGAGTGGGCTCCAGGGGATGACGCCGACGCCTTCCGCTTCGCAGAGGGGAAGCATTTCCCGCTCTTCTTCGCGGTAGAGCAAATTGTAATGCGGCTGCATGGAGACGAAGCGCGTCCAGCCGTGGCGCTCGGCGGCGTGGAGTGCGCGGCTGAATTGCCAGGCAAACATCGAGGAAGCGCCGAGGTAACGCGCTTTCCCAGACTGCACGACGTCATGGAGCGCTTCGAGCGTTTCCTCGATCGGAGTCTCGTAGTCCCAGCGGTGGATCTGGTAGAGATCGACGTAATCCATCCCAAGCCGCTGCAGGCTGGCGTCGATCGCGGCGAAGATCGCTTTGCGCGAAAGGCCGCCGGTGTTGGGCCGCTCGCGCCAGGGGAAGAAACATTTGGTCGCGACCACGAGTTCGTCGCGCCGGCCCAGCTCACGGAGGGCGCGGCCGGTGATCTCTTCGCTCGAGCCGCCAGAATACATATTGGCGGTGTCGAAGAAATTGATCCCGAGCTCGAGGGCGCGGGCGAAGAAAGGGCGGCTTTGTTCTTCATTCAAGCTCCAGCGATGTCCGCCGCGCTCCGCGTCGCCGTAGGTCATACAGCCGAGGCAAAGTCGCGAAACTTGGAGGCCGGAGTTGCCGAGACGGGTGTATTGCATGACGCAGGTCGCTTTTGTCCCTTCAAATCAAGCGACCAAAGGGACCTATAGGACGAAAGGGAAGCAGGCACAACGTGACGCCGAGCTCACTGCCAGCTAATCTATTCGGCGTCGATGAAACACTATTCACTGCTCGATCTCTCGCCCATCATCCAGGGCGGCGACGCCGGGCTTGCTTTTCGGAACAGCCTCGACCTCGCTCGCCACGCCGAGGAATTGGGTTACCACCGCTATTGGCTGGCGGAACATCATAACCTCGCTGGTATCGCGAGCGCGGCCACCTCAGTGGTCATCGCGCATGTCGCCGGCGGCACAAAAAAGATCCGTGTCGGCGCCGGCGGGATCATGTTGCCTAACCATGCGCCGCTCGTGATCGCGGAACAATTTGGAACGCTCGACGCGCTCTTTCCGGGGCGGATCGATCTTGGGCTGGGCCGCGCGCCCGGGAGCGATCAACTGACCGCGCGCGCCTTGCGGCGCAACCTCGGGAGCAGCGGCGATACTTTCCCGCAGGATGTCCTTGAGCTGCAGGCATACCTCGCGCCGGCTTCGCCGGACCAGGCTCTGCAGGCAGTGCCGGGGGCCGGCGCCGACGTCCCGCTCTATTTGTTAGGCTCAAGCGACTTCAGCGCGCGATTGGCCGCGGAGCTCGGTCTGCCGTTTGCCTTCGCCTCGCATTTTGCTCCCGATTACCTCGAGGTCGCGCTCCGGCTTTATCGCGAAAATTTCAAACCATCTGCTGCCTTGCCTCGGCCGCATGCCATGATCGGGGTTGGGATTTTCGCCGCCGCGACAGACGCGGAAGCCGAACGCCTTTTCACTTCCTCCCAACTGCAATTCCTCAGCATGGTGCGAGGTCGGCCGGGGAAATTGCCGCCTCCGGTTGAGAGGATGGAAGGGCGCTGGTCGGTCGCGGAAATGGCGGCAGTAGGGCAGCGGACGCGCTGTTCCGCAGTCGGATCAAACGCGACGGTGCGGGAAAAACTGCAGACGCTGCTCGAGCAGACGGCCGCTGATGAAATCATCGCGACCGCGCAAATTTTCGATCACACCGCACGGGTGCGCTCGTTTGAAATCGCCGCCGAGGTTCTCGCCGATTTCGTTAGGCAAGAAGCGCCTACTGGCCGTAACCTGGCGGCGGCGGGACGATGAGGCGTCGGCCAGACTCCGAAACAGAAAGAATCCAACGTCCGTCGGCAGTGGTCCCAACCAATTCCGCCGGCGTCGAACCGACACGCAACTCGGGCAACGGTTTCGCCCGTTTTGTGCCGTGAGCCAGGCGGGTGCGGCTGCGCGACTGAGACGAGCGATGCGTTCGACGGGCAAGCGTTTTCTTGGCGGTCGACGGCTCCTCTTTATCCGAAGGCGCGGCCTTCGCGACGGTTTGCGCCGAAGATTCGCTCACGCTCGGCACCGTTACCTCCTCTGGTGCGGGCGCCACGCTCGGAGCGGCGACCGAGGATTCGTTAGTATCGGCGAAGAGTGGCGGCATATCCCCCGCCTCGACGGCGTCCACGACGGGTTCGACAGGATCGGTAGATCCGGAGACGGGAGCGCTGGCCATGGTCGGGTGATCGAAAACCTCCGTAGGCTCGATCGGTCCCTCAGCCGGCGGCGCAGGCTCGACTTCACTCGGCGCGGCCACGGATCGGGCCGGAGACTTCTCACGGGCGAGCTTCGTCACGGCCTGATTGGCGACGGCGATTGAAGGTGCAACGGCGGGCCGATCGATCTCGTCTATCCGACCGAGGGTGTCTTTCATCACGATCGGCACTTCGGTAGGCGAAGCCGGAGGGACCAGGACGATCTCTGGCGCGACGGGCGCAGGTTTCCGATGGCGGAGCGGCCAGGGCAGGATCAACCCCGCGCTGGCCGCGAGCGCGAGTAGGATCGCGGCCAGCGCGAGTGGTTTGAGAGGGAAAACGAGCGGCGTCCGGCGCCTCTCCACCCGTGGTGTCGGAACCGCCGCGACACCGAATCGGCGTTCGATATTCTCCCTTCGCTCGACCCGCGCGAGGCAGGTCTGCAAATAGGCGCCGAGCGCCACCGGATCCTGCGGGCGCTCGGCGGGGTTAGAACGCAACATGCGCTCGAGCAGGTGGCGCACGATCTTGGGCAGGCCACGCAGCTTCTCACCGCCCGCTCGTCCGATTTTGTCGCCGGAAAGAGAGGGCGCCACGCCGGTGAGCAGGAACCACATCGTGCCCCCAAGCGCATAAATTGCCGAAGCAAAATCCGCCTCCCCGCCTTGGCGCTGTTCCGGGCTCTCGTAGGGCATTTCGGCGCCGAGATGGTTCCCAGCCGTATCCAGGGCGACCTGTTCGGCCGGCGCGCCCAGCCAATGAAGCACCTTGATCGCAGGCCAGTCGCCTTTGGCCGTTTGGCCGGGAATAAAGATAATATTGGCGGGACTCAGCGCGGGGTGAGAGAGACGATGAAAACTGGCCGCTCCCAGGCATCGACGACCTGAAGGGCGATCCGCAAAACCGCTCCCGGCGCCAGCGGGCCACGCGCCGTGACCCAAGCCTTGGCAGTCGGGCCATCGCAATATTCGGTCGCATAAATCAGCTGCCCCTCCTCGATGCCGAAGTCGTAGAGCGCGGGGAAATTAAGGTGGGCGATCTGTCCCAGAGCGCTGGCCTCATTTTGAATGGATTCGACGATCGCCGGGTCGAGTTCGGAGACGGGGATCAATTCGAGAGCGGCTTCGCGGCCGGAAGCAATTTCGTGCGCACGATAAGTGACGCCAGCCGGAGTGCGCCGCAGCTCGATGGGAAGACCGTTCCGGCCTAAAGAAAGACGATAGCGATTGAGAAAAACTTTGGTTTCCATAACCGGAAGGACTCTCGCGGGGCGGGAGACAGCGGGACCGGGCTATTTGGACTTCGTAACGCCAAATTCATTCAACGTTTTCTATGTTTTTTCCAGTCGTACTCTAGAATTGCTCCGCCCGATCAATCCGCGGGATGGAGAAAATAGCCGCCCGCGTTCTTGTCGCTCTCCAATTTCAAGAGAGAGCGCTTTTGTGCCTCGAGCAGCAAATCGCTAAAGGTGCGAAAGCCGTAGGCTCGCTCGTTGAAGCCGGGATGCTGCCGTTTGATCGCCTGCTTCACCCGCGAGCCATGGACCGGATAATCCTCGCCACGCTCGGCCCGCAGCGCGTCGAGCGTGTTGTTGAGAAGGTCGAGAGCTTCCTCGATTGGCGGACCCTGGTTTTTCGCGACGGCGGTCTTGGCCGGCACCTTGGTGGTCGAAGCTGTGGGGCGTCTCCGGGCCGCTTCCGTCCGCACGAGGTCGTCGTAATAGATGAACTCGTCGCAGTTGGTAATGAAGAGATCGGAGGTCGATTGCTTCACGCCCACGCCGATCACCGTCTTGTCGTTTTCCCGCAGCTTACTGACCAGCGGAGAAAAATCAGAGTCGCCGCTGATGATGGCGAAAGTGTCGACGTGACTTTTGGTGTAACAAAGATCGAGCGCGTCGACCACCATCCGGATGTCGGCGGAATTCTTACCCGACTGCCTAACGTGCGGGATCTCGATCATCTCGAAAGCGGCTTCGTGCAGACCGCGCTTGAAGGCCTTATACCGTTCGAAGTCGCAATAAGCTTTCTTGACCACGATGTGGCCCTTGAGCAGCAACCGCTCCAGCACTTTGCGCACGTCGAAGGCTGGGAACTGGGCGTCGTGCGCGCCCAGGGCGATGTTCTCCAGATCGAGAAAAACCGCCATCGTGGCATCGGCATCCTGGGCGCTCATGGAATAGAGGTAAGGGAGAACCCGTTCGCGAGACAGGAAAAAATTCGTAGCGTAAAAAGGGAATTCCGATGCCCATGCCTAACATTCGCCTGCTCGCTCTCGCGGCTCTCCTCCCACTGCTACTCACTGCCTGTTCCAGGCAGGCAACCGAAACGCCTGCCCCCACTCCATCCGCGCAACAAAAAAGCGCGCAACGGGCTGCGGTAGTGGCGCCATCGATCCAAAAACATTGGACTTATCTCAACCGCATTCGCCAGACCGATGAGCTCAGTCCCGTCATCGCTCGCACCCTCCTCAACGAACGCGAACAACTCGGCGTCGTCTTTTACTCCAGAATCTCGGACGACAAGATCCCGGACCAAATTCGCCAGATCATGACTGAGATGGCAAAGAAATTTCCGAAAGAAGCGATAACCGTGGTCGCCTATGGCGCATCGACCCCGCCCCATCCGATCGGGATTGCCCAGATCGACGGCGCCACCGGCGAGATCAGCTTTACGCCCTCAAAGTAAGCCGGCTGTTTCGCTGCGCTCGCTTACCCCGGGAAAAAAATCCATTTCTTTCACAACCGCAGCCGTCCGCCCCGACGAACTTCTGGCGACGGTTTCACAAAACGCAGCAACCTACAAAACTTATGTCAATCATCTGGACTCTGCTTATCGGCCTCGTCGTAGGCGCCATCGCGAAGCTGATCATGCCGGGCAAAGACCCAGGCGGCTTCATCATCACCATTCTGCTCGGCATCGCGGGCGCCTTCCTCGCCGGCTTTCTTGGTCGCGCCATGAACTGGTACGCCGAGGGCGAACCGGCCGGGTTGATCGCCTCGGTTATCGGAGCAATCCTACTTCTGGTCATTTATCGGTTAATCAAGGGACGGACCGCCGCCTAGAGCAAGGCGTAACGTCCCGCTCCGGCTCATTCCGATGCGACTTTCGTTTGTCAGCCTGGCGGCAGGGTTCGCCTGTTTCGGATTTTTTACCGGGTGTGATGGCCCTGCACCTCCCGCGGCGCCTGCCCAGGAAGTCCGGCGCGAAGCGCAATCCGCTCAGCCATCCGGCGAGAGGGGGCGCCAGATGGCGTTCCTGAATCGAATTCGCGCGGCGGATCCGCAGGGCAAAACGATCGAGCGCGCGCTCCTCAATGAGCGCAATGAACTCGGCCTCATTCTCGATCGGAGCGTTCCGCTGGACAAAATCCCGGTGCTCATGCGCTCGATCCTGACTCAAATGGCGAAGGAATTTCCGAGGCAGAATTTGACCGTCATCGCCTACACCCCCTCAAATCCACCGCACAAGATCGGCACCGCTCACCTCGACGCTCAAACCCGGGATATGACCTACACCCCGGTGCGATAACCTTTCACAGCACATCAACCAACAACCGTTTCAACATTATGGCAGACACAGTAGACGACTTCATGCAGCGCTTCGGCGGCGGCGGCACCGCGGACGATCAACAGGCGGCGCGGTACCACGACCGTTTCATCTCGGACCATCCCGACGATAACGATTTCAGCAATAATACCTACCACGAAGGCGCCACGGAATACCTCGGCAAACTCGGGGACGACGACTTCCATCAGGCCGCGAGCCAGGCGATCCGCCAGGCGCCGCCTCAGGAAAAACAGTCGCTTATCGGTACTCTGATGGGCGCTTTAGGAGGCGGGGCAGGCTCCTCGGGCGGCTCGGCTCTCGGGGGCCTTGGTGGATTGGCGGGTTTGGCCGGCATGCTCGGGCTCGGCTCGACCGACCCGAAGCAAATGAGCGATCAGGACGCCACCCGGGTGATCGACTACGCGCGCAAGAACCATCCCGAAGCGCTCAAGCAAACCGTGAAGGAAAAACCGTGGTTTGTGAAAGCCATGGGCAATCCCGTAGTAATGGGCGCGCTCACCCTGGCCGCGGCCAAGCTTCTAAGTAACCAACGCCGGCGGTCCTAGTCCGCCGACGCTCCCGGGTAAAACTGCGTTACACCCCGAATGGGGCTCCGAATTCGTTAGGCTGCCCGCCGCTGTTTCCTCTTGGGAAGTGCGGGACGCCGGTCTGACCTCACTACCACAGGTCGAGCCTGTAGTGCTTCCCGGAGGGACGCAGCTACAAGGTCGTCCAGCGTTTCTTCGTTAGTCCCTGCCCCAGATCATGGCCACGCTCGTCGTTAGGCTGCCGCCCATGTTGAAGGTGAGGAACTTTTTCGCGCCGTTGATTTGCCGCGCGCCGGCCTGCTCGGTGAGCTGCTGGTAGGCATCGAGGACTTGGC